>NZ_SJPT01000012.1 GCF_007860095.1 Novipirellula galeiformis
TCTTACGGAACGAAGCCCAAGGGAAACCGAGTCTGAATAGGGCGAAATATGTCGTTTGCTGCAGACGCGAAACCTGTGTGATCTACCCATGAGCAGGTTGAAGCGCGGGTTAAACTGCGTGGAGGACCGAACCCACTTAGGTTGAAAACTGAGGGGATGACTTGTGGGGAGGACTGAAAGTGTAATCAAACCAGGAGATAGCTCGTTCTCTCCGAAATATCTTGAGGGATAGCGTCGTGTAAATTAGTTACCGGGGGTAGAGATACTGAATCGGATGGGGGCCCTTCCCGGGGTACCCCACCGAACCAAACTCCGAATACCGGTGACCGTACCGCGGCAGTCAGTCCCTGGGGGATAAGCTCCAGGGTCGAGAGGGAAACAACCCAGATCGCCTGCTAAGGTCCCGAAGTTTTACTTAGTCACTAAGGAAGTTGGAATGCCGTGACAGCTGGGATGTTGGCTTAGAAGCAGCCACCATTTAAAAAGTGCGTAACAGCTTACCAGTCGAGCATTTCTGCGCCGATAATGAACGGGAGTAAGTAAAACACCGAAGCAGCGGATTTTAACCTTCGGGTTAAAGTGGTAGGAGAGCGCCGATGACGAGATACAAGCCGTACGGTAACGAGCGGTGTTGGCGTCATCGGGTGATTATGCCGGAATGAGTAACGATAAAATAGGTGAGAATCCTATTCGCCGAAAGCCTAAGGTTTCCTGGGGAAGGCAAATCCGCCCAGGGTTAGCCGGTACCTTACCCGAGGCCGAAAGGCGTAGGGGATGGATAACAGGTCAATATTCCTGTGCCGGTTGTGTATCTAATCGCAGGGACGGCGTCCGGAAAGTGAGCGGTACGAATAGAAATGTCCGTAGCGACCACTGAGGTGTTGGGGATTAAAAGACCCGACATAAGCCAAGGTATAGCTCGAGAGCGTTTAAGTTCTCGAAGTCATTGGAAGGACGTCCAAGAAAAGCTGCGAAGTTAAGCAACTGACCGTACTAAAACTGACACAGGTAGGCGAGATGAGAATTCTAAGGCGCTCGGGAGAACTGTGGTTAAGGAACTCTGCAAAATGGCCCCGTAAGTTCGCGATAAGGGGCGCCCACGCAAGTGGGCCACAGAAAATCGGCTCTAACGACTGTTTATCAAAAACACAGGACTCTGCTAACACGCAAGTGGATGTATAGAGTCTGACGCCTGCCCGGTGTTGGTAGGTTAAGGAAGACGGTTAGCTCTTCGGAGCGAAGCTGGCGACCGAAGCCCCAATAAACGGCGGCCCTAACTATGAGGGTCCTAAGGTAGCGAAGTTCCTTGTCGGGTAAGTTCCGACCTGCATGAAAGGCGTAACGATTGGAGCACTGTCTCAACCACAGACCCGGTGAAATTGTAGTTGTGGTGAAGATGCCACATACCCGCGGTTAGACGGAAAGACCCCGTGAACCTTTACTGTAGGCTGATATTGGGTTGAGATATAATTTGTGTAGGATAGCTGGGAGGCTTTGAGATCGGCACGCTAGTGTCGAAGGAGCCGTCGTTGAAATACCAGCCTGGTTATATTTTAATTCTAACTTCGATCCCTTGAATCAGGGCGAAGGACAATGTCAGTCGGGCAGTTTGACTGGGGCGGTCTCCTCCCAAAGAGTAACGGAGGAGTGCAAAGGTACACTCAGCCTGGTCGGTAATCAGGCGAAGAGAGTAAAGTTAGAAGTGTGCTTGACTGCGAGACCCATAAGTCGAGCAGGTACGAAAGTAGGTCTTAGTGATCCGGTAATCCCGAATGGAAGGGTTATCGCTCATCAGATAAAAGGTACTCCGGGGATAACAGGCTTATCGCATCCGAGCGTCCACAGCGGCGATGCGGTTTGGCACCTCGATGTCGGCTCATCACATCCTGGGGGTGTAGAAGCTCCCAAGGGTTTGGCTGTTCGCCAATGAAAGTGGTACGTGAGCTGGGTTCAGACCGTCGTGAGACAGGTCGGTCCCTATCTGCCGTGGGCGTACGAATCTTGAGGAGGTTCAACTTTAGTACGAGAGGATTTAGTTGGACGAAGCTCTGGTGTACCAGTTGTCGCGCTAGCGGCACGGCTGGATAGCTAACTTCGGAACGGATAAACGCTGAAAGCATCTAAGCGTGAAGCCCGCTCCAAGATTAGGATTCGTAGACATTAGTCGAAAGCCCCCAAGAAGACGACTTGGTTGATAGGCTGGGCGTGTAAGTACCGTAAGGTATTAAGCTAACCAGTACTAACGGGCGAAAGTTTGGCCATCGATATCCCGCACTCATGTTCTATAGGGATACATGGCTTCGACGAAGTTTAAGAAAACTCTTTCAGATACAATAACAGCTACCAAACAACTCGGCGCACTTGCGGTGAAATACCCGTAAGTGTGTCTTTCCGGCGACCATATCAGAAAGGTCATACCTGTTCCCATCCCGAACACAGAAGTCAAGCTTTCTGAGCCGATGATAGTGCATACCAGCGTGAAAGTAGGTATTGCCGGATTTTTAAAACTCTCTTGTAGCTTTGCTGCAAGAGAGTTTTTTTATGCGCCGACGGTAACGCTCCCGTTCCGTTTGCCTCGTGATATTTCACCCTCCCGGCTGGGACGGGAATTCCGCACCATGCGGCCCGGGATGGTGGGGAAACCAAGCTTGCACGATCCGCTTCTAACACAACGCCCCCACCCTGCTACGGCTTTATTTTGGGGTTTGGCGCTCGGGCGTTTTGGATTTGGAGGGGCGATGACATGAATCGCTGGCTCCACGGAGGCTGAAACGCTCTTGAATTCACGGTTTTCAGACTTCGGAAGGCCGGGTTGTGGCCCGAGTTGCCAAGCTTTGAGGCTTGGCGATACGATTTCAGAGGCGTCAGCCAGGCAAGTTCGTTATGCTTCAGGCAGGCTCGCGACTGAGTTGAATCCCTCAACAAGGTGTCTCCGTGGCTAAAATCAACGATTTTGACAACCTGTTTTCGTTGCTTGATGCGATCAAGGCGAATACCGATGGTTGTGAAACGCTAGAGAGGGCGTCGGGGGCGATTGTCGATGTAATTTTTGCTGAATTCCAGCATTCGCTGGTGTTAACGAGGATGTTCGCCACGATCCCCTACGAAGGTTTGCCTCCACAGTATCAGCAATTCGTGGATAAATTGGCGAACGACGCGGGGGTTTCGAATCAGATTACGCCGCAAACGCCTGTTTTATCCTTGATCGCCTCTCGGGGAATTCAGTCCGCATGGAACGATCATCGCCGTTCCGAAGGGCATCTGGGGATTCCGCTCGTTTCGGGCGACTTTGTCAGTCGAGTTCCGATGATCGCTCGCTTATTGTCGGAGGTTGGGCTCGATTTGAGTTGGCTCGGTGGGGATGCTTCGGGGTTAGAGATCGATACCCTTTCGAAGCTGTCTGGGGTGTTTTACGTTGCCGATGCAGCCTCGGCGGTGGATAGCCAGGGGCGAAAGATCATTTCCGCCCAAGCATTTGTGCAAAGCAACCGCGTCAAATCGGTATTTGGTGTTGGAGGCGGTTTCGCGATTAGCAAAACGTTCCTAACGCTGCTGTTCTTCTGCAATGAGCGGGTCGAAAGGGCGAAAGCAATGCAGTTTTTGCCATTGATCAGCACCGTGAAAGCGCTCACCGCCGATGCGGCGGTGCATAAGAAGTTCTTTGATTGATGCGCTCGATTATCGTAACGGCAGACCCAGCGGGGGCAGCGATCATCGAGACCCTCATCGCGATCACGATTTGAGCAGGTCGTGATGGCGAGAAGTGAGCGTGGATCACGCCACCATCGAGACCGACGAAGGCCACCGTTGGCACGGTGGCGTTAATCGCGCGGAGTTCGGTTTTCGCTTAGGGAGCGGACAATCGGTCAAGGATGTTGCGCGTGATTCGGACGACGTTTGGATCGTTACCTGCCAGTCCGTGGGCCCAATCGGTTGTTCCGGCACTGACCACCGTGCCTCCACGGGTGTAGGTTCCGAACACTGCATTTCCAACACGATCTGTGGGAAAGCGGTCGTACCAGAAGCAATCGCCGGGCGCCCAGCGTGCCGGGCAGGTTGCCAGGATGGTGAACGATTCGGGGGTACCATCACGGTGCGTTGCAAAGGGCAATCCATCGGCCCACTCGATTTCGCAGCCATCGCATTCGTAACCGACGATCGAGTGTTCGCCTCCGAATTGGTCTTCGCGTTTGAGGTCGGTCCCTTCAAACAGCCAATGCTCGGGGCGGTGAACTCGAAAGGCTCCGGATCCATCCATGAATTGACCGTGGCTGCGATGATAGCCGCCCCACAGGAAACCAAGTCCCGTCAGTTCGTTTTCGGGGCGTCCAATTAGGTGATGGCTCCACGCGGTGCTCAGCAGTTTGTGGTCGCTTGTGCGATAGAGAGGGTCGCTATTGAAGGATTGTTTCCAGCAGGTTAACGCTCGGCCGTTGTCTTCGCTACGAACTTGCCAACAACAGGTGTTGCCGGTCAGAAAAGCGACGTTGCCGCCATCGGTGATGTATTGCTCAAGGTGATCTCGCATCGGCGAGGACCAATATTCATCATGGCCGACACTAAGCACTAAATTGTACTGTTTGAGGATTTCGGGGTGAAATTCCAGGTCGCAATTGGATGCGTAGTCGAGCGTATAACCATTTTGCTCGGCCCATTTTACAAACGGCAATTCCCATTTACTAAAAAGTGAGTTGAGGGGACGGTCAAACGAAACGCGGTGCCCTTGAATCCCATCCCGGTCGTGATAACCGTACAAGCTGTGCCCGCCCCAGTTGGTGTAGGCGTTGTAGGTGTTGGTCCCCAATTCCAATAAAATCTTGGTGTTTTTTCCCGCTTCTGCCGAACGGACGATGAAAAACAGGCTGCTGCGAGCTGGCTTTTCGCCGTCGTTTAGCGTCAACGTTGCCTCGTAGTAGCCGCTGGCCCAATCCGGAGGGACCGTGATTGTCAGCGCGGCCGGCCAATTGCACCCATGCGACGAGGCGCGATCGGGGATGGGGTGAGTGGCACAGGCGATTTGTGATTTCTCGAGCACCTTGGTTCGCTCGGCTCCCACCCGCTCGACCCGCATATCAAAAGCGTCGCCGCTGGCCGAAACGTGAAACGAAATCTCTTCTCCCGCAGCGACGCTGACTTGATTTGCATACCCCAATACAAAGGGAGCGGCGGGTTGGACCTGATCCGCCCCCGCTCGCGCTGCTCCGATAGCAACGAAGATGCAGATACTAGTGACAAGACCGTTTAATTTCATGGGTAACCTCTGGGGGTGGAGCGAAGTTGTTCGTCGTGTTGGAGTCGCAATAGCGAACGATTGTATGCAATGTTGGCCCACTTTCCCATTTATGAGCTTGGGATTCACTCTCAACTGGGCGATTTCCGAGTGAGCGTGGCGAATGGATGTCGCGGGTTCGGTGATATTGCGATTCAATGTGGCACCGAATCCTGAATCCTGCCGCCAGGGATGAGGCTGGACAGTTTCCTGCAGTTCGTTAGATTGCCTCAGGTTAAATCGCGTTGGGGGAGAGATTGGTGTCGTGATGAAGGGCGACCGGGATGCAAGATCCCGTTTCTGATTCGCGGCGGCAGAACGTGGTCGTAAACGAATGCTCCGATCCGCACGCAGGCCGTTGCAAACCGGTTTACCGATTCGCCCTCCCCGTCTGAACATCTACTAAATCTTAGCGAGTGCGGTTTCGGTCCATGTAATCAGCGAACATGGACGCTGTGCTCTTCTCAAAAAAAGTAAGTGGTGGCGGCCCGATGATGGCAGCCCGAGAGGTCCTCGAAGGAATGAACCCTATCCATCCCCCACGCTTGCTTGGGAGTTCGCTTGGTCCGGCGCTCTTTAAGTCTCGTCCTGAGGACTTTCAAGTCGAAGAAATCCTGGGTTTTGAGCCATCCGGCGAGGGGGAGCATTGCCTCGTTTGGGTCGAGAAAACGGATCGTAATAGTAACGACATTGCGACGGAACTCGCGAACAAGCTTGGGATTCGCAAACGGCTTGTTAGCCATTGTGGGTTAAAGGATCGGAACGCGGTGACGCGGCAATGGTTCAGTTTGCACATACCAGGCCAGCCATCCCCGGTGGCCGAAGATCTCGCGATCGAGGGAGTACGTGTTTTGAAGGTCACCCGCAACCTGCGGAAACTTCACCGCGGCTCACACGACGGAAATCGCTTTCTGATTCGTTTGCGCGAATGTGGCTTTTCCAAAACCGCCGCTGCGGAACGTTGGCAAGCGATCTTGGATCGTGGGGTGCCGAACTATTTTGGGCCGCAGCGTTTCGGGCGTGATGGCGGCAATATTGAACAAGCGAGGCGTTTTATGGCCGGTGAACTCGACGTTCGCGATCGCACGCTGCGGGGGATCCTGATTTCCGCAGCGCGCAGTTTCCTGTTCAATGCCTGTGTCGCGCAGCGCGTTCAGCTTGGCAACTGGGAAACCCCACTCGATGGCGAGGTTTTTGGCTTCGCCTATAACAAGAGCCTTGTGCTGCCAAACAACCTTCACGGCGATGAATCGGATCGTGTGAAAAACGGGACGCTTGAATTGACCGCTCCGTTGTGGGGCGAGGGCGACTTGCTGAGCCAGAGAGAAGTGCAGACGCTCGAGCAGGATGTGGTCCAACGTTTTCCGGAGATGCTCGCAGGTCTGGCTCAATTTAATCTGCGGCAAGAGCGCCGAGTGATCCGCTTGAAACCGCAATCAGCCACCTTCGACTGGGAAACCGACTCCACGCTTGTGCTGAGTTTCGATCTTCCCAAAGGGACCTACGCGACGACATTACTGCGAGAGTTAGCCGATCTGGCTTGATCGGCGGGGCGTCTAAGCAGGATTCTTTCTTGAAAATTAGCCGCATGGCGTTCGCCAATGCTGCTAAATCGGAAATCATAACCCGAAGTGTTAGCGAGGGACCGGGGCCGGAGAGGTGTTCCCTGGCTGGCGTATCGGGTAATGGAAAACCACGCCACTTTGAAGCTCGCCCAGGCAACCCGTTGGCGAGAAACTCGCTCTAGGTGACACGGATCCGCAGTCCATCGTCGCTCAACGCGTAGCGATTTTCGCCGTTCGAAGCGACGACTTCATGGAGTTGGGCGTGCGTGATCGATTTGCCATGAAGGTTAGCGTTTTTGATCAACTCATCAATATTCAGCCAGCCTTCGGGATCAAGCTGCATCCCGATCGCTTCGGGATGGTGCCGCAGGATGAAGGTTAAGTATTTGCTGATTTTGGTGAGTCGTTTGTTCATTCTTGCAGCTTAGCTCAAACCGCGATTCAAGTCTGGGCCATCCCCCCGATGGTGGATGTTAAGTAGAGGCCGTTCCTCTTACCGTTTGCGGGCCTTATTCCAGAAGTCGTGCAAGGGATTCTCGCTCAAAGGGGCGTCATTTTCGCTGTGTTGATCCGCGTCGTGATGGATCTCGTCGTGGTCCCCGGACGCGGAGCGTCGCTTGTTGTGGCGAACGGATTTCAAATAGAGCCGTTCGACCTTGCTGCGGGCCCACTCGGTTTTGCGAAGAAATTTGAGGCTCGACTTGATGCTGGGGTTATCCGTAAAGCAGCGAATGGGGATTCGGTCGCCCAAACCTTCCCATCCGTACTGTTGGACCAAGTCCTCTAGTAATGCCGCAAGCGTAACGCCGTGGAGTGGATTGTTAGGTTGGGTGGGGGGCGTGGTCATAACGGGGAGCGGCTTTGGATGTGACTGCGGAAATAGCAATACGGCAATAAAAACAGAGCCGGACAGATGTATCCGACATAGGCGGGCGGAAATTTCGCCTCACCGTGGCTCGCTTTCCTGGCGAGCGACTCTCAACGAGTTCAAGTATGACTTGTTTTTTGTACGAGTGAGACACCCCGATGGATTCCCGCTGGGTGTCAGACGGCCCTGACTGCTCCATCACCGATCATGGCAATCCGATTGCCGCCTTGTTCGGCGAACGGCATTCAACGCAACTCGGCGGTCGTTAGATTATCATGGAGCCTGTCGCATACGCGCTCTCGTCTCTCGGTCGAAATCTTATCTCACGGGATCGATTCCATCTCTCCAAAGCTGACTCAAGTGTTGATTCACGCATCGGTTTTGCCGCTCGGTGCTTTGCTGCTCGCGTTTTCTTTCGCGACGATGGCATTTGCGACTCCCGATGCAGCCCCGTTTGGTGGACGAAAGGTCTTGATTCTGATGGGCGCCAAGATGGAAAACAGTGGCACGCCGGAGCAGTTGGCCGCTTACGAGGCGGACTACGCGAAACTCGATCTCAACCAGGATGGTTTTGTCAATGCAGCGGAATTCGCAAAGCATGGCAATGAACTTACGCGTCAGGCCGGGCATCTCGTTTTGGACCGCGAGGTGGGAGGCCTTGTGTTCAAGGACGAATTTCTTCTCGACCGAGTGATCAATGCCGAGGCAAAGGAGTTCTTTCAACGTATCGACAACGATGGCAACGCCCAAATCCACCAGCACGAATTCCTCGCCGGCTCGTCGCTCGCTGATCCCGAATTAGCCGGACGCGTCTTCAACGGCTTTGATGCCAATGGTGACTTGACCCTCTCGGTCACAGAATTTCTGAGCGTGTGGAGTCGATGGGCGAGAGAGGCTCCCATCGAGGCTCGCTTGATCGCGATCGAGCAGACTTACACGCTGCCCAAAGAATGGCAAAGCGACGCCTTTCGCAAACGGATCATCGAAGAGGAGCAAAGTGAAAATCTTCCCGCGTCGCCGAAGGTCAAATTGGTCTTGGAGCTCCACAACACCAGTGACGAGCCCATCATGATTTCTCCGGGCGGAGGCATCGACGAACCGGAGTTGACGGTTCAGGGACCAGGGCTCGTTGCGCCCGATCGTCTGAGGTCGTTTTCGGGAACGTCCTCAGGATCGACCCCTCAGCCTGTGATTCGTCCGGGAAAACGCTTTCGCATTGCGATCGGTTCTCTCAATCCGGGCGAGTTCAGCCTCGACAATGTGTACTGGACTCAAGCGGGAGAGTACACGATCACCGCGAGCTATCCGGTTTGGATGAATCTTGCTCCACATTTGCCACAACTTTTTAAAAATCAACCGGTTCCTAAGGGACTTCCGATCAAGTTCATCGTCACGTCGTCGGCGTGCCGGGTGAAGGTGGTCGCGGAACCGTAGCACTGCTTGGCGGGTCGGGTTTTCTTAACGCTGTTTTTCGCGTTCGGCTTTACGAGCGGGGAAATCGACGACCACTAACTTTTGATTCGGTTGATCCCAAGCGTACTCTTGATAATAGGGCAGCATCGGCAGCCGAATCCCGTCGGGTTGATCTGGCTTGATGATTTCGGCCATGAAGACTTCGTAAGTGAGCGGCTTGGGATCGCTGATACTTTGTGCATTACGAAGCTGAATGGCCTGTTCCACGCCCATACCGCCAATCTTGGCGACCGAGGTTCGATAGGCATCGGCGCTTGCCATCAAAGGGTTCTTTGCTTCAATTTTAGTGCTTGCCAGGACCGCGCCATCGTTGGTCGCTTGTTCGAGCGAGAGCACGTTTTGAGTCGTCTTGCCGACCGTTTCGCGGGGAGTCGCCTCATCGGCGGTGACGCCCGGGGTTGATGAGTCGTTTTTTTCAGCCGGTTGAGAGGCGGGGACGCAGCCGGTCGCTGCCACCAAGAGAAGCAGAAGGCTAACGCGGAAGGTGTTTCTCATCATTGAATACCTGAAGAAGAGTAGCCGCCAAGAGCGGAGTCATTGTTGGAAAGCCACATTGCGATGGGGGCCTCGCTAGCGCTGACATTGCAAGTCAACTCACTTTCGTGAATCACACGGTGGGACCGCACGCGCAGGCGAGACGCGAAGTAGCTTTCCAACAAATTCTAAGATACAGCGTCATGAGTGACGCGACAACAAATACGAGACCACGGGTGACGGTGGCGTTTTTATCTTCGGGGCTTACTTCAAGGCGCGACGTAGCACGCGCAAAAAGTTGCCGTGAAAGATTGCGGACAAATCATCGTCGCTGTAGCCGCGATCGGTGAGGATCGAATCGAGCGATTGTAGGTCTGCGATCGTATCCAGATCACTCGGCGATTGCTCGCGACCAAAGGCACCGTCCAAATCGCTACCAATCCCACAATGTCGCGTGTTTCCGGCAAGTTGACAAATATGATCGATGTGATCTGCGATGTGCTGCATCGTGACACCGATGGACTCGGGGGTCGATTCGCCGCGGATAAATCCTGGGACCACCATCCACACGTCGAAGGCCGCCCCGAGGACGGCGTCGCGATCGATCAGTGCTTTGATTTGCCGGTCGCTGAATTGGCGGACATCATCCACCAGCGCGCGGCAATTCTGATGACTGGCCCAGATTGGCCCCTCGTAGATTTCAATCGCTTGCCAAAAACAAGGTTCGTTCAAATGGGTGACGTCCAAGATCATCCCCAGTTGGTCCATGGTTCGCACCAATTCGATTCCCTCGGGAGGAAACTCTCCGAGCGCGTCATGCCCCATCGCATAGCGACCGATCCCGTAATGCGCCGGGCCTAACGCTCGCAAACCGTAATCCCAAGCCTGTTTCAAGTGGTCGAGCGTGACGATGGAATCGGAGCCTTCGAGACTCAAAATATACCCGATCGGCTCGTTCCGCTCTGCCGCAGCAACGGGGTCGGACCAGCGAAGCAGGTGAGATTCGAGTGCGTTGCGGTCGCGGATTTGCACCATTTCGCCGAGACGTTCCATCTCGCGGTACCAAGCCAATTGCCCCTGAGTCATCGCCCATGCTTGGGAAGGCGACTCCCAATTGGCGACAAACGACCGCGGCTTCATGCAGCCCCCGATTTGAGTCGCCACGCACAACCCAATCCCTCCGCGACGCATCTCGGGAAAGGAAACCGTGCCGCCGGCTTGGCCATTCAACCGCTGGGGAATGGCTCGCTCTGCCTCACGAATCTGAGCGACTGACTTACGGAGGTCGCGATTCCATTCCAATGCGTTAAGGCTGAGGTCAAGATGCGCATCAAAGATCATTTTCATTTCAAGCATTTTCCAAAGAATTTGAAGGTTCGCGAATCGGTCGGGTGGCATCGGTACCAAGGATGGCGAGTCCGGCCAACATGTACATGCCGGCGCAGGTTAGAAAGACAAGCGATTGCCCACTGCCGAATCCTTCTGGAATCGACTCACCCATCGTCATCAATCGCGGTACCGCGATCGCGCTAGCCGCAGCGCCAAAGTTGCCCCACATATTACCCCAACCGAACACTGCCGATGTGTTCCGTCCGCCAACGTCCTGCATAAAAGCCCACACCGTCGGGTTGCCGATATCGGTCATCAAGGAAACCATCGCACAACAAGCTACGATCGGCCAAACCGAATCAAAGCTGGAGCATCCGACATAGGCCAACCCTGCGAAAAAGCAGGTTGCGCTCAGCGGGGCGATACGTCCCCAGCGATGACCCAAGGTGCGGACCGCTTGGTTCCCCAACCAGCCACCAATCAGTTGTCCCGGAATCGCAATCGCCAGCACCCCGGTCACCATCAGCGACCCCAGGAACGCTTCGACCCCTTTCTCTTCCTTCAGAAAGGTTGGTAGCCAAGTGATCAGAAACGCCCAACCAAAGACCAAGCAAAACTGGGCGATGGCATTGAGCCATAAGGAGCGACTTTTGATGATCGCCCACAACATTGGAAGGATGTCACGTGCGTTCGTCCTTTGCTCGGACGAGGTGGATTGTCCAATTAAATCAAGCTCGCCTGAATTGACTCGGGGGTGCTCTTGAGGGCGGTCGCGGACGACGATCCAGTAGGCCAACGCGGCAACGAACCCGACGATACAGTACAGATACATGACGTAACGCCAACTGCTAAGTTGGTAAATCAGCAATGTCGTCAAGAACGGCGCGAGTGTTCCGCCCATGCGGCCGCCGATCGAGACAAACGAGCTTGCCATGGCGCGGTTGCGAAAGTGAAACCAGCAGCGAATCACGCCGCTGCTAGTCGGATAAGCACCGGCTTGGACAACGCCAAACGCGAGTCGCGCCATCAACAGACCACTGAGCGTGTTGGCCATCCCCGATAACCCGGTCAATGCCGACCAGGCGAGAATATAAAAGGTCAACATCGCGCGACCCCCAAATCGATCGCTGGCCCAGCCCGAAGGGACTTGGAAAAGAGCGTAGGCGAAGAAAAATGCGCCTAATACCTCGCCGATCTCTTCCTTGGTCGCCCCTTGGAAATCGCCGAGAAAGGAATCGCTTTTGATGATCTCGCCCAAACAGACGCGGTCGAGGTACAACATGAACGCCATCAGCACACTGACCGCGACGACTCGCATGCGAACCCGACTAGGGACATCTTGCGGATTCGGATCTCCGCGATGCGGAGAATCGTGGTGGTCGGTCATAGGCGAGGGGCTGTTTTCGTGGGCGGTGCGGCGCAAGTCGCCTAGCATCTTCTTTTAATGTTTTGCACGCGGTATTCCGAACGCTCACGCAATGCCCTTCACAACGCAGATGGACATTGAAATCGGCCAAGTGGGTGGCGGATCGCTCAGGCGGGAATGACATCAGCATAGCGGATGTCGAGCGGCGATGGGAAAGCTGCTGGCCGAGAAAACCGGATGAATCCCCCACTCACATGATCCATTCGTAAACGAAATTCCGGAGAGGTGATGATCAACGTCAGCGTAGAGTTTGCCGCCGTCGCCGCAGAAATAACCTTGCGTCCCTTTACTGCTCGGGCCTGTCGCCACTCGGGATTTTTGAGTGATGTGTGAACGCCACGCAAATGGATGACGCAGAGGGGGCGGAAGCCGTGGCTATCGACGATGGCGAGACTAGCCACCGTCACGGTTAATCGCCTTCGAAAACCGCAGTAGCACAGGATGAGAGCCTTGTCTCACTGGGGGGCATTACTCGTGAGTGTTACGCATATGATCGGCGGTGCGAAACAGCGTCGTCTTCAAATGTGCCGCCAAGGCTTGGTCCTCAACGAGTTCGTCAAGCGATTGATTCATGCACATCATCCATTGATCCCGTTCGTTTTCACCAATCGGAAATGGCAGGTGTCGGGCGCGCAACATCGGATGCCCGTATTGTTGAATGTAGAGGGAGGGGCCTCCATAAAAGCCCGATAAAAATTTGAATAACTTGTCCCGTGACTCCGTCAGGTCGGCCGGGTGAAGGTCGCGCACTTGTTGAGCCGCGGGCAACTCCGACATCAGATCGTAGAAGCGGTCCACGATGTTCCGCACTCCCGTTTCACCACCCAGCCGGCTGTAAATTGTCGTTTCATTCATGCGTTTATCGTACCTCAATGCGTTGGGATGCCAAGCTGGGCCTATCGTTGCTCGTTTATTGCAGCAAGCTGGCCAACGCTTCGACGGCTCGTTTGGCTTCGTCAAAGGTGGCCGCGCCGCCCAGACAAAACCGGAATGCTTCGGGAGGTTCGATGTCGATACAAAAATCATCGGACGCAACCGCGCCGAGCGCATAGCCTCGTGTCCAATCCACTACGCGGTGGCGACCCAACGATGCGGGCGGCTTGATCCAAGCGTGAAAACAAAACTCGGATGTGTCGAGGCACTCACTCGGCAACGCTTGGGTCAACAACCGGCGACGAGCCCGTGTCTCGGCGCGGACCGCTGCGAGGATCGCGTCGGCCAATCCGTTCTCGATCCATCGGGTCACCAACGCCGACGTCAACGGCGAGGCCATCACGGAAACCGCTCGCAAACTTTCCACGATGTCTTCCGGTTCCATCACTCGCGGTGTCAACAGATAGGCAATGCGGAGCCCCGGACCTAGGCACTTCGCTAGGCTGGCAACATAGAACGTCAACTCCGGAGCAAGCATCGCCATCGCGGGCGGCGGATTGACGGGCAAGAAACCGTACGCGTCATCTTCGATAATCGCAATCCCGTGCTTGCGAGCAACCTCCACAATCTCGACGCGACGATGCATCGGTACCGTTTCGGTCGTTGGGTTTCGTAGCGTTGGGTTCTGATACAACACGCGAACTTGGTTTCGAGTCGCGGCTTGAGCCAACGCGGCCGGATCGATGCCGTGTTGATCGGTGGGCAAACCATGCAGCTCGCGACCAATCGTTTTCGCGATCCCACGTAGCCCGGGATAGGTGATCGATTCGCAAGCGATCGAGCCACCGTGGCAAAGCAACGTCGAAAGCACGGCGCTGATTGCGGCGTGGGCCCCCGCGGTGATATGCAATGAGTGCTGATCTAGCAAAATTCCTCGACGTGATAACCAATCGGTCGCGGCAGCTTTGTCCTGGGCCACGCCGCCCCCGGGTTGATAGCGAAGCAACTGGGGCATCAAACTGCTAATGGTTGTCATCGACGTCCGCATTTTGCCTAGCAATGCCTCGTCGTGAACATCCGGTGGCTGATTCATACTGCGGTCGGCCAAGTCCGCGCGTCGCAGGCTTGCATTGCCAGGGTGCTTGCTCCCCCGCACAAACGTTCCCGAGCCAACCCTTGCTTCGACCAGACCGATCCGTGCCGCTTCGGCGTACCCCCGCGCAATCGTGGTGACATCCAAATTGATTCGTTTTGCCAACGCGCGCTGCGTCGGCAGGTGATCGCCGGGCATCAGTCGCCCGTCAGCAATATCGTTAGCAATGGCCCGTGCGATGCCTTCAAAAAGGGGCACATCGCAATGAGTCAGATCGGGAGTCCAATCGCTTCGTCGCATTGAAAAAGAGGGGGCTGTACAGGGGATGTTCGCTCGAATCAAGCTGGCTCCCGATCCGCATTGCGTGGCCCGAGACGCGCCGTACCCATGATAGCCGACGGCCCCGTCACTAAACAGACGCGGACGTGTCGCTCTACCGACGCGAGATGGTGGCAGGGTGTCTGTGCAATGCAACGCAATTGAATGGAGGATTGAGTGGGTCATTGCATGGAAAGGAGGTCTGGATCGGTCTGCTTGCGCTGGAAATGCCCACACGCCGTTGATCTCTGGATGGGACCTTCGTAGGCTCGGATGAACTTCAAGCGTGACTCTCCTCTTTCAGGAAAAATCTCGGTGACGAACCCAACGACGGATCCAGCGTACAAGCGAAGTGGCGTCGAAAAGATCAAGGCGGATAGCCAATGGTTGGCAGGGCGTATCGACGAAGAGCTCTCCGATGAAACCGATCACTTCGTCGGTGATAGTTTGCAACTGTTGAAGTTTCATGGCACGTATCAGCAAGACGACCGTGATCAGCGCCGCGAACTTCGTAAAGTCGGTAAAGACAAAGCGTTCTCGATGATGATTCGCTGCCGGATTCCCGGTGGACGGATGACGGCGGACCAGTTCATCGCCCACCTCGACATCTGCGAGTTGTTGGGGAACTCGACGATGAAGATTACGACGCGGCAAACGATCCAGTTGCACGGCGTGGTGAAACGCGATCTGAGAAAAACCATCGCTCGGATCAACTCGCTCGGCCTTTCAACGTTGGCCGCTTGTGGGGATGTCAACCGAAACGTGATGTGTTGTCCGGCGAAGCGCAACGATCCAATCCGAGCGGAATTGCAGCGTTTGACCGACGAGCTGGCTGAATCATTGGCGCCGCGGACCGGCGCGTACCAGGAGTTGTGGGTCAAGGATCAAACGAGCGGCGAAGAGATGCGAGTCGGCGGCGAATCGCCTTCGCCCGAGAACGTCGAACCGCTCTACGGTCCGACCTACTTGCCTCGCAAGTTTAAGTGCGGCGTCGTGCTGCCCGAAGACAACTGTATTGACGTCTACACCCAAGACCTGGGGTTCATTGCGGTGGTCCGAGACGGCAGTGTGGCCGGCTACAATATCCTCGTTGGCGGCGGCATGGGGACCACGCCTAGTTTGAAGAAGACGTTTCCCGCGATTGCCAAACGCATGGCCTTTTGTACGACCGAGCAAGCCATCGATGTCGCCAAGGCGGTGTTGATTGTCCAACGCGACAATGGCAATCGGGCTGATCGCAAAGTCGCGCGGATGAAGTACCTCGTCGCCCATTGGGGCATCGAGCGGTTTCGCAATGAAGTTGAATCGGTGCTCGGATTCCCACTTGAGGATTGCACCGAAGACGAT
The DNA here is from genome assembly GCF_007860095.1 of Novipirellula galeiformis. Taxonomy (NCBI): domain Bacteria; kingdom Pseudomonadati; phylum Planctomycetota; class Planctomycetia; order Pirellulales; family Pirellulaceae; genus Novipirellula; species Novipirellula galeiformis. The sequence goes on from NZ_SJPT01000012.1 coordinate 16,036, forward strand.
GTTCACGGCGTCGACGACCACATGGGATGGCAACCGCAGAAAGACGGTCGGTGGTCCTACGGGTTGTGTGTCGAAAATGGCCGCGTTCGCGATTCTGATGCGATCGAGATGAAGTCGGCACTGCGTGAATTGGCGGAAACACTGGGAACCGAAATTCGATTGGCGGGAAATCAAAGTCTAATCTTCTGCGATATTCAATCGGATCAACGCGATCGTATTTTTGAGATTCTCAAGCGACACCAGATTGCTTCGAGCGAACAAACCAGCCTCGTTCGTCGCTTCGCCATGGCTTGTGTCGCGCTGCCGTCATGCGGTTTGGCGGTTACCGAAGCCGAACGCCGATTACCGAGCGTGATCAGCGACTTGGAACACGTGCTCGCTCGACTCGGGTTAAACGCGGAACGGTTCACCATCCGCATGACGGGATGTCCCAACGGGTGTGCTCGACCCTACGTTGCCGACATCGCGTTGGTGGGTAAAGCGGTTGACCGCTACACGCTGTTTCTCGGCGGAACGCTGCTGGGAAATCGCCTCGCGATCCTCTACAAAGAGCTCGTGCCCGCAGCTGAAATTGTGAATGAATTGACCTGCTTATTTACGGTTTACAAAGACCAACGCAGCGTGGGCGAAAGCCTCGGTGATTTCTGTCACCGGTTCGGAGTGGATGCGCTGCGGACGGCCTGTGACGCGATCGGGTGTGAACCGTGCGTTTCGCCCTCGGTTACCGACCCCATCCATCACGAGGAAACGAAAGAGTAAAAATGGAACAAATTAAAGGCCTTTGGCGTGATACATGGTGGTTGTGGGCAGGGTTCGTGGGAATGTTGATGGTGATGTCGGCATTCTTGTCTTGGTTCTTCCTGCTCATCATTCCGCTGCTGCACATGCCCTTTCTGTACTTCGCCTTCGTGCGCTATGACGAGGAAGGCAACGAGAAAATCAACGTCTAGGCATGCGATGGATTAGGGCGAAAGAATTAGGTCGGAGGAACGCGAGTCATGGTTGCTCACACGTGCGGTGCCTGGAATTATTGGTGCGGTGGCACTAACAACGTGGGAGAGTGTGTGGGAGGTAATCGAGGCGCCGTGGGATCGTGACTCGACGTGACGGTCCGTGTCTCGAAAAGCCTCTTCAGTGAAGTCACCCTTTGTTCGCTCCAGCCCTTGGGCTGCGTGACGGCGATCCAGGCATCGATATAGCTTGACGGTGAATAGTTATGCCCGTAGCCCATCGGAACACTGGTTGCCATCGGCATATCAAACGCCACCTGTAGAAACGTAATGATCGGGTACCAGCGCAGGTGCGGCGAAACGTCGGGTCCGCGAGGTTCGTTTAACCAATCCGGAGCAATCCAAGCCAAATGAGGTGAGAACCAAATCATCGGGTCACTAGCGTGTTGAATGTAGACGTTTCGCATTGGGCCCCAGGCGGCGTTGGACCGCAGCGCATTGTGTTGGCCCGTGAATCGCAACAGTCGTCCGTCACGAAAGGTCGGCAACCATGGCGGACTTCCCGCGTTGCGGTCGTTGACGAAGGATCGCCAGTTTTGACTTGGAAACGGGGGCCCGCTCCACACCGCTCCATCAAGCGGATCTTCAAAGATCGTAAACATGTCTGCGGAAATTTCGGAACCGAGCGCCCCCAGACTCAAGCCATGCAAGTACAATTTCGGCCGAGCGTTTTTGGGCAACGTTTTCCAGTAGCCGTAGATTTGATTGAACAGCGCGTCGGCCGCTTCGACCGAACGTTGTGGATCGACAAGCAGCGTGATCCAACTCGGTAGGTGCGAATACTGCATGCTGACGATCGCCGTGTCTCCGCCATGCAGGTATTCGATCGTGTCGACCGCCGACGGATCCAACCAACCGGTGCCCGTGGGCGTGGCGACAATCAGCACCGAACGCTCGAATCCGCCGACACGCTTCAGTTCGTCCAAGGCAAGTTTGGCACGCTCGTCATCACTGGCACGCTCCTGCTCGTTGGCATGTGAACGCATCCCGACGTAGACGCGAACCGGACGCCGAATTTCTGGATTCGTATCGTCAACGCGATCAACCCGGCTACCCTCCTGACTCCGGCTACCGTCCTTGCTGGAGGCATCCGCGTCGCCGCCGGCAGCGCCATCATCATCAGCGGCATCCGCCCCGTGGTGAACTGGGGCATCAACAGCGAAAAAGGCAGCGATTTGTTGCTGGCTGGGACCCGAAGTGAGGTGGTTTTGCCCCTGCCGTCCGATCGAATCCCATGCTACCAACGACGCCTCGCTGCCACAGAGCAGCGGTTCGCTTGGTTGCTCGACCCCTTCGTCGGTTGATACGTCCATACGTGCGAAGAAGGAGTCGGCGGCATCCAGCAAACCGCGTGCAATCAAGTCATTGGCTAACACAAACGCGAACAACACGACTAAGGTGAATCCGGTAGCGAATGCGATCCGGCGAGGCAGAATGCGATTCAATTTGTCGGACACGTAGCCGACCGCTTTGACAAACATGCGGCCCAACGCTACCAAGCTCGCCCCGGAAACAATCGCGATCAACGCCATTCGGTAGGGATAAGCCGACTCCAAGGGCGGCAACTCCATCAAGACGCGAATTGAATTCTGCCAAAACGTCATCCGCCACACAAACGCGACAAAGACAATTGCGACCACAGCGACAATCAAACGCTTTAACGTCCACTGTTTTGCTTCCGAGGGTTCTGGCAATTCCAGAAAACAAAATAGGTGAACCAGCGCAACGCCCACCCCGTAGCCCGAGGCGATCGAGAAACCCGATAGCAATCCTTGAACCGCGTAATGCCTCGGCAACAGCGAGGGGGTGACCGAAGCGGCAAAGAATAATGCGGCAAAGACCAAGCCAATGAAGGAGAACGAGCGTCCATAATCGAGCGACCACGTCTGCAATCGCCACTTCCATTTTTCAAACACAGAGCATTTCCTACCGATGGGCACCCGTGTACTAGCCTCATTGCCGACGGAGCCCCTTTCCGATCGGCCGATTGCCAACAGGGCTTACTCGCTCAGGGGCCACTCGACCAGAGCCCGAGCAAGCCTTCAAGACACCACGCTGATTACCTTGTATCGTCATGCTCGTGCAAGAGATCAACCCCACACCCCTACTCGAATCAACTCGATCTTGAAATAACTTGATGGCTGGGGGACGCTTGTCGTCCGCAGTATGCTTGTCCGCCGAGCCAAGCGACGAGATCAACGAGACCGTATCCACGAGAAGTGGCAACCAGGAAACGAAACGATCATGATGAACGCAGCGGAAACGGAAACCGTCAAACGGGTGGACGCGATCGTCCGCCAACGGATGGCGGGACAACAGGCAGGGCACGGAATCGACCATGTGGTACGCGTCCTCACTTTGGCTCGTCAAATCCAATCCGAGGTTGGCGGCAATCGATTGGTTGTCGAACTGGCGGCCCTGCTCCACGACGTGGGAGACGCAAAATTTCACAACGGACAGGAGCGAAGTGCTGAATTCTCGCGAGAAATATTGAGGGGCCTCGATGTCGATGGCGACGTGATCGATCATGTTGCGGCGATTGTCGATAATATCTCGTTTCGCAAAGGAGTCGATTCCGAGTCGCTGACGTTCGAAGGCAAAATTGTCCAAGACGCCGACCGACTCGACGCACTCGGCGCGATTGGGATCGTACGCACGATTGAGTACGGAGCCGCCGTGGGACAACCGTTCTACCTTTCGGAGAACGAAAACGGCGAGCACAAAATGGGCATCGATCACTTCGATGAAAAACTTTTTAAGCTGCGTGATTTGCTCAATACCGAACCTGCACGTCGGATCGCGGTTCAACGTGAGCAATTCATGCGTACCTTCTTGAATCAATTCTACGACGAGTGTGGTGAAACCAAGTGAGTCCACAAGAACCGAAACTTGCGCTAATTGGTTGGGACGATTTCGCTCAGGTCGAGATGCGTGCGGGAACCATCGTTGCAGTCGATGATTTCCCCGAAGCCCGTAAACCGGCTTACAAAGTCACCGTCGACTTCGGCCCCGAAATCGGAGTCAAGCGAACTAGCGCCCAAATCACGGCGTTGTATCGCAAGGACGATCTCGTCGGCCGGCAAGTCATCGGGGTGGTCAATTTTCCTGCCAAACAGATCGGGCCGTTCATGTCCGAGTTCCTGATCATGGGGTTCTATCGAGAGGATGGGGCGGTCGTCTTGGCAGTGCCCGATCCATCCGTCGGCCCCGATCAACCCGTGGACAACGGTGCCAAGCTGGCCTGAGGATCGGACGAGTTGGCAGGAGCATCGGACGAGCGCTGGGTGGTTTCCACCGCGTTCATTTTGCCAAGCGGATGCCGCTGAATTGCCAACGCGCCTCGGGAGGAAAAAAATTGCGATAGGTGCTGCGAATGTGCGTGCTCGATGTGGCAACGCTTCCGCCTCGCAATACCGATTGATTGCACATGAATTTGCCGTTGTATTCACCCACCGCCCCGGCCGCTGGACGATAGCCGGGATATCCCGCATAGCTGCTCGACGTCCATTGCCACACCGTTCCCATCAATCCATCGGGAGAGCGGGTGGGATGGATACATTTGTCTTGCTCGAACAACACATCGGCAAAAGGCTCTTGATCGAGGGGCGTCGTCGCTGTCGAGGCAACTTGATCACACGCGGCTTCCCATTCAAATTCAGTCGGCAAACGTCTCCCTTTCCATCTCGCAAACGCATCCGCTTCGAAGTAACTGAGGTGGGTTACCGGCCAAGCCAATTCCACCGGGACCAAGCCCGCTAACGTGAATTGATGCCATTCGCCATTGTGACGCAGCCAATACAGGGGCGAATCCCAGTGCTGTTGCTGTGTGGTGGCCCAGCCCATCGAAAGCCAATGTTCGGGGCGTTCGTAGCCGCCCGCTTGCATGAATTCGAGGTATTCGCCATTGGTCACCAACATGCTGGAAAGCGACGCGTTGGGCAGGTAGGTTGGGTGTCGGGGAGATTCGTTGTCAAAGGCGAATCCATTCCCGTCGTGCCCGATCGGGTACACCCCTTCGGCGATCTCGATCCATTCGTCCGATGTCGGCGTGGTAGAGGCCGGCGCGTTGCAGGCATCAAACGGATCATCGCGATACACGGGCCACATCGGGTTGCAAGACAACATGTGTTTCAAATCGGTGAGCATCAACTCTTGGTGTTGTTGCTCATGATGGATGCCTACGCGGAGCAGTGGTTCGGCGGCAATTGCGAAATCTTCCCTTTGTAAACGAGTCAAGATTTCCTGATCCACGTGCTGGCGATATTCTCTGACCTGAGAAAGTCCCGGGCGTGAAATCAACCCGCGGCGTGAACGCGGATACTGTTTGCCGATCGAGTGGTAATAAGAGTTAAAGAGAAAACCGAAGTGTGGATTGAACTCTTGGTAATCCGCTTGCGAACGCAAGATGAACGTCTCAAAGAACCACGTCGTGTGCGCTAAATGCCAACGTATCGGACTGGCGTCGTCCATCGATTGGACCCCACAATCTTCGACCGACAACGGCTCGACAATGTGGTCCGTCAAGCTTCGCACGAGGTGATAGAGCGACTGTAATTGTTCACCCAGCGAAAGGGACGCGGCATTAACGGGGGGGCTAGTCATGGCGTTCGTGGTTGATGTTATGGCGGATTTCATTCGATCACCAAGTGCAACACGGCGAAGTAGTGGTCTTGATCGGTCCAGTGTTGATGGAGCGAAAAGCCGTATTGCTCGGCAAACGTGGCAAACCCATCGACGGTGTACTTGTGCGAATACTCCGTCACGATTTCTTCTCCGGCATCGAAATGCACTTCACGGTTACCAAGCGATACCACCTGAGTCTCAAGGCTGACGAGCGAAATTTCCACGCGGTGGCGTGCCCGGTTGTAAACCGCCCGATGCTGAAAATGGTCCAGCTCAAAGTTGCTGCCGAGTTCACGATTGATGCGTTGCAACACATTGAGGTTGAATGCCGCCGTGACACCTGCGGAATCATTGTAGGCCGCCTCGATGATCCCCGCCTCCTTTTGTAGATCGATGCCGATCAACAAGCCTCCGTCACGCCCCAACATCCGTGACATTTGCTTCAATAATCCTCCCGCTTGGGGTGGAGGAAAATTGCCAATCGTCGAACCAGGGAAATAGATCACCACGTGAGAGGCGGGCGGTTCACAATCCGGTAATGAAAACGGTTGGGTGAAGTCGGCGATCACCGGCATGACTTGCAAACTCGGGTAAGCTAAACGCAGCCCATCGGCGGTCTTCAACACGTGTTCTTCGGAAATGTCGACAGGCACGTATGCTCTCGGTTGCTCAAGTGCGTCGAGAAGCAACCGTGTCTTTAAGCTGCTTCCACTGCCGTATTCTACTAGCATCGCTTGGGTATCAATTTGGCGGGCAATCGACGCTGCGTTTTGCTTCATGATCGACCATTCGGTGCGCGTGACGTAATACTCGTCCAACTCGCAGATTTGATCAAAGAGCTGCGAGCCATGCTCGTCGTACAAGTATTTGCACGGCAACGTTTTGCGGGGCTGTGACAATCCATGAACGACATCCGATAGAAACGAGTCGCTTCGCGAGATGGTTTCCGGGGTCATGATCATCTCATTTATGATGGGAAAAGGAGCAGCGACGTGCGAATGCGTAAAAACACGGTGCCACCAATCCAGCACCGCACTTCAACCCGCATCGACACAATTTGCACCAACACAGTACGCACCAACACAGTACGCACCAACACGTAGCAAATGCTGCGCCCATCGAGGCATCGCCAACACGGTGTCCCCCACATTGCATCGAGGCCTATCAGGAACGCGAAAAGAGGTTCCCCAGCGAGAGTTCCGCGAACGTGCGGCGTGGTTTCCTGGTCGGCGATATTGGGACGCTAGCAGCTAAGAACCGCTGGTGCGTTGTCATTTTGACGAAACGGTTCCCTTGCTCCGGGAGGTCGTCAATTTGCCTTGCACGTTCAACGCGGCCATCCTCGGTCGGATTTTCTCACTCAAAATTGCTGGATTTACAACCATGCATGCATCGTGGATGCTGCGGCTGATACCCCCGTTTAGTTGATTTCGATAGGGGATCAAGCTGTTTTCGCCTGCCATTGCCCTGCCGCAGGCGAGGTTATTTGAATCGAGAGGGCTCGTAAAAGGGCTGGGCTTTGGATATAGATGGCTGTTGAAATTGCAGACTGCGCCGAGAGCGAAATTTTTTTCGGCGAGTCGCCTAGGGACGTGCGCAACAAAAGGTGGCGGCTGTGATGGAGTTGTATGCGGCAATCGAGCTTCCAAGTTTCTGGCAAGCGATGGCTGGGATCGCCGTCATCGCGTCGATTTTAGCAATCTTGTTGATAGGGATCTTCGCCAAGTGGGGATCTTATTGGTTGCAGTCCTACATGTCGGGTGCCGACATCTCGATGAAAAGTTTGATCGTGATGAGCTTTCTTCACATCGAGCATCGCCTGATCGTGACCGCCAAAATCATGGCACGGCAAGCCGGGCTGTCGATTGATCGCAGAACGGGGATGAGTACCCATCGCTTACAAGCACATCACTTGGCTGGTGGCGACGTGATGAATGTGGTCCAAGCTCAAATTGCGGCGCACCGCGCCGGCATCGACCTCGACTTTGATCGCGCCGCAGCGATCGACCTCGCCGGTCGCGATGTGCTGTTGGCGGTGCAAACGAGCGTGTCGCCCAAGGTGATCCATTGTCCTCGCGGTGCCGAAGGCGGAGCACAAACGCTCAGCGCCGTGGCAAAAAACGGCGTCGAGCTTCGTGTCGGCGCCCGTGTCACCGTGCGCACCAATTTGGATCAATTGATTGGCGGAGCCACCGAAGAGACGGTCATTGCTCGCGTCGGCCAGGGGATCATTTCGGCGATTGGGGCCTCCGAATCACACATGGACGTGTTGGAAATGCCTTCGAAGATTTCCAAAGGTGCGATGCGTGATGGATTGGACACCAATACCGCCTTTGCGATAGTCTCGATTGACATCTACGACATTGATGTCGGCGAAAACATCGGCGCCCGATTGCAAAGTGATCAAGCCAATGCGGACACGCGGATCGCCCGCGCCGTCGCCGAGGAACGCCGCGCCGAAGCCGTCGCCCTTGAACAGAAAAGGAAGGCTGAGGTCACGCGAAACCAAGCCGCCTTTGTATTAGCCGAAGCGAAAGTGCCTGCGGCGTTGGCGGCGGCATTTCGAGCGGGTTCGCTGCGTCGTCCGGCCATGGGACCGAGCCCGTCGCTTCACCGTTCCCCCCCACGCCCCCAGGGCCTTGCTCATACACTGCAACCCACCGTGAAATCGCCTCCGTCGATGCCCGTCTACCTCGCTACCCCCAACTACGTGCTGCTCGCTGGTAAGGAACGTCTCGGACCAACGCTTTCCGCACCTGATTCGGCTTCACGCTACCAAATCATTTATGGGTTCTCGGACAAGCAACCCTATGACGCGTTTTGTGCGAGCGACCCGGTTGCGTTGACGCCCTACCCGTTGGTGAAAGGGTACTTGCAAAGTCAACTCGAAAACCCCGGTGAGCTCGTTCGGCTTGTCGTTCTCGACGCGACGGGGCCGCACGAAACGGAGTTGTATGCGGCGACGATGCAATCGGTCTTGGATGCGATGAACTCGAAAGCCAGTCATGTCACCGCGTCGTTTCGGTTGACGTTCGATACCAGCACGCAAGCGTATGATGTCGAGCCGCTCGCGAACGCGGCGTCGGTTTGAGCGTCGACTCGAAGCTCGAGAGTGGATTGGTTTCACGTTTTCGTGCCTAAATAACGCGAATGCCCGGCTTTAAATGGGGCGACACTCGATTCGGTGTCGCGGCCAGGTTCCTTGTGGTACCCGGTCTCCTTCCGGTACTTGGGATCATGTGTAAGGATGGATTCCCCGTTACACGAATCAGGTTGAATCAAGTCGAATTCCCATGCGAATTATCTCTCTATTGCCGAGCGCGACCGAAATGATCTGTGGTCTCGGGCTTCGTGATCAACTTGTCGGTGTGACGCATGAGTGTGATTATCCTGCGGACGTCGTGGATTTGCCCAAGGTCACCAAGACCTTGATTCCCCACGATGCGACCAGTGGCGAAATCGATGCATTGGTCCGCGAGCGACTGAAAACCGAAAAGGCGCTTTATTCGCTCGATATGGCGGCGCTTGAAAGCCTTCGTCCCGATTTGATCGTGACTCAAGCATTGTGTGATGTGTGTGCGGTCGCGGAAAGTGAAGTCCAGGCCGCCGCATGTTCGCTGCCTGGATCACCGCAAGTCATCAACCTCGAGCCGAGCGGTTTGGCCGATGTGTTTGAGTGTCTTCGCCAAGTCGCTGCTGCGGCACGATGTAGCGAAGACGCGGAACGCTACATCGGCGAACTTCAACGCCGTGTCGATGCCGTTGCGACGAGAACACAATCGATTGAAAATCGTCCTCGCGTGATGTTGTTGGAATGGATTGACCCGCCGTTCAGCGCGGGGCATTGGAGCCCCGAATTGGTCGCACTTGCCGGCGGACGCGAAGCGATCGGTGTCGCTGGCGAGCGCTCGGTGACAACGTTGTGGGATGACATCGTCGACGCCGATCCAGAGGTGTTGGTGATCGCTTGTTGCGGATTTGACGTGCCGCGAACGAGGCAAGACATCCCCATTTTGCAATCGTATGCCGGTTGGGAATCACTTACCTGTGTGAAAGCGGACCGCGTTTATATCGTCGATGGCTCGGCGTATTTCAGCCGCCCAGGGCCTAGGCTTGTCGACAGCCTTGAGATTCTAGCGAACGCGCTGCATGGCTCGCTGCATCCGCTGCCGGACGGACTTCCGAAGGCGTTTCAGCTATAGGTTGCTGCCGCGGCGGAGGGATGTTTTTAAGTCGCAATGGACTGCGACGGAGTCCGGTTCCGCACACGGCCTTGGTCGTTCGCGCTAGGGCATGGTCTTAGCGTTGCACTTGATCCTCAAGTGCTTGACGACATGCCCTTGCGGCTTTCTGCCATTGCCCCGCTTTGGCGGTTGCAATGATGCTCATGATGGCTTGGTTGGCCGCGGACGAGAAAGCTTGCTCCGTTTCAAGTTTTCGTATTTGATTCTCGATCTGCTGCAGTCCGTCGTCACTTCGTTGATTGCAAACACGGTACAGTGCAATCGTCACATCGTAGCCCATTTCATCAAGCTCTACCCGTGAATGGGACCACCACCACAGCCCCGCAAGACCGAGGGAGACCACTAGAATGAATCCGACTACCCAAGGCTTTGAGTCGACATTTGATTTTTCTACGTTGCGCGCCATTAGAATTTCTCCCAATTAATGACTTCGTGTTCATTCATGCTGGAGAGTTCCGCCCACAGAAACAGATCGACGAAGTCGGTGACAAAGCGTATCGACCCATCGCCCATGCAAACATTGCCGCCGCCGAGATGCTCGGCAAACATTTGGCCCACGTGATAGGTCGGAAAGTTGACCGGATGGATGATCGGATTGCCGGTAATATCCAATTCGCCTCCGGACGGTCCGGCGTGGACCAGCGTCAAGGTGGCCGCCGCATCGGGGCCGTTTTCGGGTGAGCGGAAGCGAGGATGCGTGAATGCGCCGGGCACCACGCCCACCCATGTTTTTTCGCTCAATGCCGAACTGTGTTCACCAAAGAAGAGGGTGTTGCTCGTGCCATCAAGCACATCGCGGAATTTAGTTTTCGAGTTACGGAAAAAGGGGCCATCGGCGACGTTTCCGGCGTCCCCGTGGATTGAAACGATTGTGGTCGTGGAGGTGTAGATATTGGTAAATACTTCACCCGTCGCTGCGGCTCCACACTCTCCCCAGCAACTTTCTTGACCATGGCTTGCGACGTAGTGGCTGCGGCCGAGTTGCACTTGTCGTCCTTCGACCACAAGCGGGTTGCCGCTAGAATCACGTACCACGAAAGGGGCGTCACCGCCGCTGGCGCTGGGACACAAAAACATCGGCAATGTGGTTGCAATCGCTTGCTGATTCGCTGCCGACCAAATCGGTTGGTCGAGCCGCAAGTTTTCAATCACCGTATTGCCTTCGGCAAACGGCAACAACCCCGCCGCCCAGCCCCATCCGGGGCCTGCGTCCCAGGTGACCGCATCCATCCGCACCGCTGCGGGGGCCGATCCATCTCGGGTCGCGTAGGAAACGTAACCGGAGGGTAGGCGTTGGTATGCGGAGTGATAGTTGTGGGCTGCCAGCCCTATCTGACGCAGGTTGTTGCTACATGACATCCGCCGGGATGCTTCACGGGCAGCTTGGACGGCAGGCAGTAATAGGCCCACCAGGACTCCAATGATCGCAATCACAACCAATAGCTCAACTAACGTAAACGCCACGCGAGCACGTTGGGGTGAGGAGGTGATCGGCAGCGATGGTGGTGCTTCAGCTCGTCTTTTGTCGATTCGTGAGTGGGGGTGCATTTGAATTCCAAGTTGGAGTGATCGTTTTGCCGCCAAAGTTAGCCGGGGCTAACTTTGGCGGCGTTGAAAAACAGAGCTTCTGCTCTGGGATGCGGTTCGTGTTAGCCGAGGCTAACTTAGTTGGGCGGGAGTTTAGGGGGTGGGGTGCGTGGCAGCAAGGGGATTCAGGGTGGAAATATTTGTGATAGGATGAGCGTTGAAAAAAGGATGCCGATTTTCACTGGCTTTGACACCACTTTGGGCTCAACGAGGGAGCAAAAACTTGACTTCCAAGACTTATCGACGAATTCGATCGGATCATGCCAGTGAAGTTGCGGAGGATTACGTTGAAGCGATCGCCGATGCCATCGCTCAGCGAGGCATTTGCCGCGCGATCGACTTGGTGAAACATTTTGCGGTCACCCATGCTACGGTCAACAATACGATCGGGCGTCTACAGCGCGATGGTTTGGTCGTGACCGAGCCCTACCAACCGATCGATCTAACGGCCGCAGGCAAACGGTTGGCAACCCAGTCTCGAAATCGCCACGAAATCGTGGAAACCTTTTTGCAACGCATGGGCGTCAGCGCCGCCACCGCGGCGGTCGACAGCGAAGGAATCGAGCATCATGTCAGCAAAGAAACCCTTGCGGCAATGAAGCGAGTGCTCACCAAGGGGTGGCCCGAGAACGAGTGAATCGGGTGGGCGAGCGGATGCTGTCCCCAGAAGCGTGCTGCGCCGCAGGCGCGCATCGAAACCATGACGCGGCGTCTCCGCATTCGCCGTGATCATTTAGTCAGGATTAGTTTGCCTTGGCGAGTTTCTCTTAGCCGGTAGAGCATGCCTTGATGCTCGATCCAAATCTCGTCTCCACACCTCGCTAAATCTTTGAAGCGGACGATTTTCGGCGCAATCTGCTTGCTCCAGACCCCATCGGCGGATGCGTTGTCTGCGGGATCGGGCGGCAGCGGTTCGCTTGGAAACGTCATAAGTCGTTTTGAAATGAGGGCTTAGGATGATTGGCTCTTTTTTTACTCACCCATTCTTGCGAAAAACGGCTCGCCGCACAATACTTATTGAGACTGATTCGCATTATCGAATCGGTATCGACGACGCAGCAAGCCATGGATTTCGGTCCCAGCCGATCGACTCTCGCGACTCCTTAGCCAGCCACGCTCGATTTGTTCTTGATGCAATTGCTTTCCCCCCGCCAAGCACGGCGAGGGCAGCAGCGATTGGCATCTCGACTGATCCCCATTTCGTGTGAGCTCTGAAGGAGACCTTTCGTGAATTTAACCTCTACCGCTGCGCGCGCTGTCCCCAAGACGCGCGCTGTCCCCAAGACGCACTCTGTCCCTACGGGGGGCGGGCGCCGCCGACCCCGCGCGGGCTTTACGCTCGTGGAATTGCTGGTCGTGGTCGCCATCATCGGCATTCTGGTCGGTTTATTGTTGCCCGCCGTCCAAGCCGCCCGTGAGGCAGCCCGTCGCATGTCGTGCTCCAACAACATGCGTCAAATTGTGTTGGCAACCCACAACTACCACAGCACCTTCGGGCAATTTCCGGCCGGCAGCGTGCAAAGCAATTTCATCAGCCCGTTTGTCTCGGTGCTATCGCATCTGGAGCAGTCCAGTCACTACGAGCAATGGGATTTTTCAAAAAACTACAGTGATCCTTACAACGAAAATGTTTCGTCTCAGAAGATCGCAACCTTTCTCTGTCCCTCGATGGTGCTCCGTCGCGACACGCCCGAGAGACGACTTGGTACGAATGGGCTTCCGGTCGAAACCGGCGGCCCGGCCAGCTACCTGTGGTGCGAAGGGACCGATGACTACATGCAGCACGGTGACGGATTGTTCGGGCTCGATTGGCCAGCCTACGGATATCAAAACCCACCGAACCGTTTCCGCGATTGTTTGGACGGAACGTCGTCGACTCTGGCCTTGGGAGAGACGGTCTATAACTACGACGACTACCTATGGAGTGGCAGCACGTTGCCCAGCGGAATGGCTGGAACAGTCAAATGGGGCACCGCCCGCTGGGTCGTCGGTTATCCCAAAATCTCGCTTGGTACGACGCTTTTCCCGCTGAATGTCCACACCGCAGCGAATGTCGGCGGATTTGCCAGTCAACATCCCGCTGGAGCGCACTTCGTATACGCCGACGGAAGCACGCGTTTCATTAGCGATTCGATCGACTATGAAATCTACAATGCCTTGGCGAGCAAGAATGGGCACGAAATCATTGCGGGAGAATCGCGATGAAACGCGTTCATTGGCGGATCCAAATTTCAGTCGCTTTCTCATCGGCGATTGCCATAATGATGATTGCCGGTTGCACCCAAAACGAGGAGGGGCGGCTTGCCATTCAAGGCACGATCGAGATCGGGGATCAACCGATTGATCATGCCACCTTGGTTTTAACGCCAACCTCTGCTGGCGGCAGTACTGTGACCACGCGAATTAAATCGGGACACTTCTCTTTTACTCGTGAAACAGGACCTCGAGCCGGAGAGTACACGGTGCGAATCAATCCCGACGAGGCATCGATCGAAGCGATTGTCGAAGTCGCCAAACGCGACCCGAACCAGGCGGCACGGGAATTTCGTGCTCAGCCGATGTCCTCGTCGCGGCGGCCATTCGAAGCCGGAGCCAACGCGATGATCAACATCACTGACAACGAAGCGACTCCGCTTTCCATTGAGCTACGCGGATCGAAGTGAGTTCGAAGACCATGGGGGCCGCCTCAAGGGAATGCCCCGCACGTTTCCCATCATCAATCCATTTCCACCCAACAAGTTTTTTTCAATGAAGACCATACAAAACATCGCGATCGCGACTTTATTCACATTCGTTAGTTTGTTCGGCACGCTCCACGCCGAGGCCCATTTCCCTTGGCTCGCAGTGGATGGCGAGGGGAAACCGGTGTTATTTTTTGGTGAAGATCTCAGTGATCGCACCTACCCGTTTCCCGACTCGATGCGGGAGTTCAAGATCCAGCAACGCGACAAGGCGGGGCAATCACAGCGATTCGAGATGAAGCCCGTTTCGACGGAAACGTTGGTAGGGCTGAAAGCGAGCGAATCCGCCAAGTCCGAAGGTTCGCTCTACGGCACGCAACCGTACGGAATTTATCACGGTTCAAAGCTGGTCTATTTTGTTCAGCACTTTCCTGGATCGGGGCCATCGACGTGGATTGATTCGGCGAGCGATTCGATGCTGCGAGCGTCGATCACACCGCACGGCGATGGAATCCGCGTTGCGGTTCACTGGAACGACCAACCGTTAACGAACGTCGAAGTGAAACTCTTTTGCCGCGAAGGTCATCAGGAAGCGGCGGCAAAGACCAGCGAGCAGGGCGTCGTCACATTCACGGGCGACGAACTCGAAGCCGGGTTGAACGCCGTAATGGTTGGCTTCACTGACTCGGGTGCATCGGGTACCTTTGAGAGTGTGCCCTTCCAGGCGACGAGCAACTACCTAACCGCCACCTTTAACTGGCCGGACCAGAGTAGCGATTCGGGCAGCGGCGATTCGGGCAGCAGCGATTCGGGCAGCAGCGATTCCGGCAGCAGCCCCAAGGTGGCTAAACCCTCTTCGATGACAAAGGCGGACTTCTCCGTGAACGTGCATCCATCCTCGCTTCCCGATCTGCCGTTGGAGTTGACCAGTTTTGGTGGCGCGATCGCTAAGGGAACCTTGTTCGTCTACGGTGGCCATACCGGCAACGCCCATTCGTATTCCACCGCGGAACAATCTGATGCGCTATGGTCGTTGGATCTTCAGGGCGGCAAGGAGTGGGTTTCGCTACCATCGGGACCCCGCTTGCAGGGACTGGCGATGGTCGGTCACGGTGATTCGGTCGTTCGCATCGGTGGGTTTACGGCGATGAACGAGGAAGGCGACGAGCAGGACTTGCAATCGCAAGGGAGCGTTAGCCGATATGACGTTGCCACCCGAACGTGGAAAGAGTTGACGGCGCTTCCCGAACCGCGATCGTCGCATGCTGCCGCAGTCATTGGCAACGACGTTTACGTTGTGGGCGGTTGGTCGATGGCGGGCGAAAGCGAAACCAAGTGGTTGGGAACCGCATGGACCGCCGATCTAAGCAAAGAGCCTTTGCAATGGAAAGCGATGTCGTCGCCGACGTTTCGGCGTCGCGCCTTGTCGGTTGCCGCCCACCAGGGGCGCATCTACGCCGTCGGTGGAATGGACCAAGACAGCGGGCCGAGCACGCGAGTGGATGTTTATGATCCTAAGTCAGCCCAATGGACCCAGGGGCCTGCGTTGGTCGGCGAACCGATGACCGGCTTTGGGTGCTGGGCACAATCGCTCGGGGGCCGGCTGTACGTCAGCACGATTAGCGGCAACATCCAACGATTGAGTGAGGACGAGCAGGCGTGGGAAATCGTGGGCCACTACGAACCCGCTCGGTTCTTCCACTGCATGTTGCCGTTGACGGAAAAATCGATGGTGATGGTCGGCGGGGCGAACATGTCGATCGGCCGATTCACCAATCTCGATAAGGTGGAAATCGAGTAGGGGGGCGGGGGATGTCCCCCCTTTTTACCTCACGCTTCATTGGTGCGATGAAGCGGGCGAGGGAATGATTTTGGACTCGTGCCGGAGTCGTAATTTCCCGGCTGAAGCGTCGGGACGGGCATTCGAATTTGCCTTGTCCTTTCAAATTGGATTGACGCCGCAGTCGGAGTTGATAGATTCTTAAGCGTTCGTGGTGACTCGCGGTGTTTCTACACTCGCGAGCGAACAGGGAACTCCGGTGAAATTCCGGGACGGTCCGGCCGCTGTGAACTGCCTCGGGTGCCAAGCATCCAAATCGAATCCTCCTTCGTTAAAAGTGCCATTGCTGAGAAAACTCGTTCATTCGAGGGCATCAGTGAGAAGGCTGTGAGGATTGAACGGCAGTGAGTCAGAAGACCTACCACGAAATAGACGGTTTTGTGCCCTCTCGGAATGGGGTGATCGTTGCAACGTGAATTGCGGAAAGGTTCAGCGAGCCCGCTAACCGACGCTCCTGATTTTTCCATCGCACGTTGATAACTTTTTACATGGTTCGTGAGCTTCTGCTCGATCGTTGTCGTTGTCTCCCCCGCGCGTTGCACGCTGAGCGTTGCGATCGGTACTTCCGTTCGTGATCAAGGTGGCTGCGAACCGCGAGGTGTCACCGCAAAAGTTTTAGTGCCACCGCAAAAACATTCAGGGCCGCAGTAACGCGTTTTCCGCCCGCTCGAGTCGCATCGTGTAAGCGATTGATTTGGTTCCGCGTGAACCGACCCTCGCAAACGGTTCACGTCGGAGCGTGTTGCGAAGAATGCTCTGCTGCTTCAGTGAAACGCTTTTTGCCAGTTGCGCTAGCGATCGAGGAAAGCCCATGCCGCAGGAATGAATGATCATGAGTGATACGAGATCGGAAAAGGCTGGCCCGGTCGGTGCCGTGCTAAAGGTCCGCAAACGTGACGGTCGCGAGGTCGACATGGACCGCAGTCGAATCGCGTCGGCCATCGAAAAGGCGTTTCATGCGGAATTGAATCTAGCCGATGGACAACCGCTTGGTGCAGAGATTGACCAAGATATCCTCGCGATCATCGAGCAAGTCTATGCGTCGGCATCGTCCAAAGCGTCGAAGGGATGCTTGAGCGTCGAACAGATTCAAGATGTCGTCGAAATTGGCTTGATGCGGCGTGAACATTTCCATGTCGCTCGCCGATACATTTTGTACCGCACCGAGCATGCGCGGTTGCGAGCGGTGCGGCATGTCGATGCGGACTTGGACGAATTGGCGGTTGAAAACCGCGAGGCGACACCACGGATGCGATTGCAAATCGAACCGGGGGTGTATGTGGCGTTTTCCGAAGCGAGGTTGCAATCGTTTCTCGACTCGATTCCCGAGTCCCGATTGCCGGGTATCGAGACCGAGGAAGTGATTGCCGAAGTGATCCGAGGTTCGTTCGATGGGATGACTCCGGGTGACATTGCACGCGCCCTGGTGCTGTCGGCGCGCAGTCGCATCGAACGCAGTCTTGACTACGATCGGTTTGCCGCCGCGTTGCAGTTAGCGATCGTCTATCGACAAACGCTCGATGTGACTCAAAGCGATGAACATTTTGAAACGACCTATCGCGATCGTTTTGAGCACTACGTCATCGAGGGCGTTCGCTGTGGACGATTGTCCGAACAATTACGCTCCTTCGATCTCGAGAGAATTGCCGCGGCCTTGTTGCCCGAACGAGACAAGTTGTTTCGTTATTTGGGCGTCCAGACGATCTATGATCGTTACTTGTTACATGTCGAAGGCCGACGCATCGAAACCCCCCAATACTTTTGGATGCGGGTCGCGATGGGATTGGCGCTGCGTGAAGAGGAGGACCAGAGAACTGCACGCGCGATTGAGTTCTACCAACTCCTTTCTTCGTTTCGCTTTACCAGTGCGACGCCGACGTTGTTTAATTCGGGGACTCGACATCCGCAATTGAGCAGTTGCTATTTGACGACGGTGCAAGACGATTTGGCACACATTTTCAAGAGCATTGGTGACAACGCCATGCTGTCGAAATGGGCTGGTGGATTGGGCAACGACTGGACCTCCGTGCGCGCGACCGGTTCGTTAATCAAAGGCACCAACGGCACCAGCCAAGGGGTGATTCCGTTTTTAAAAATCGTCAACGATGCTGCGGTCGCGGTGAATCAGGGGGGCAAACGCAAAGGAGCGGTGTGCGCCTACATGGAACCATGGCACCTCGATTTTGAAGAGTTTCTCGATCTCCGTAAGAACACCGGCGATGATCGGCGGCGAACCCATGACATGCACACCGCAGCATGGATTCCAGACCTCTTCATGCAGCGACTACGTGATGGCGGGATGTGGACCATGTTTAGCCCCGACGAGGCGAGCGATTTGCATGACGCCTATGGGCAACGCTTCCGCGAGCGATACGAGTACTACGAAGAGCTTGCCGCGGCGGGGAAAATGAAACAGCATCGCCAACTGCCCGCGATCGAGCTATGGCGAAAATTGCTGACGCGAACGTTTGAAACCGGGCATCCGTGGGTGACGTTCAAAGATCCGTCGAACATCCGTAGCCCGCAAGACCATGCCGGCGTGGTTCATAGCAGCAACCTGTGCACGGAAATCTTGCTCAATACCAGCGCGGACGAGACGGCGGTTTGCAACCTGGGCAGCGTCAATCTTGCCGCCCACGTGGTCGACGGTCGTTTGGATCACGCGTTGCTCCAAGCGACGATCTCGACCGCGATGCGAATGCTCGACAATGTGATCGACATCAATTACTACCCCACACCGGAAGCTCGTAACGCGAATCAGCGTCACCGCCCGGTCGGGTTAGGAATGATGGGCTATCAAGACGCGCTGCACCAATTGGGGATCGCCGTTGCCAGTGACGAAGCGGTTGAGTTCGCCGATCGCAGTATGGAAGCGATTAGCTACTTTGCGCTGCTCGCATCGACCGAATTGGCTGCCGAGCGTGGGCACTACGAATCGTATCGCGGCTCGAAGTGGGACCGGGGTTTGTTGCCGATCGACACCATCGAGCTGTTGCAACAACAACGCGGCGACACCATCGATGTCGATCGCAGTGAGACGATGGATTGGCAACTCGTTCGCGATGCGGTTGCCGCCCATGGGATGCGAAACAGCAATTGCTTGGCGATCGCGCCGACCGCGACCATCTCCACCATTATCGGGGTGACGCAATCGATTGAGCCGACCTACAAGCTGTTGTACGCCAAAAGCAATCTGTCGGGTGAATTCACACAGATCAATGAACCGCTGGTCAATGTGCTTCGGGAGCACGGTTTGTGGGACGCCCAAATGCTCGATGATCTGAAGTACCACGACGGTTCGTTGGCTGATATCCAGCGAGTCCCTGAGCCGATTCGACGGTTGTTCG
Organism: Novipirellula galeiformis; assembly: GCF_007860095.1. Taxonomy (NCBI): domain Bacteria; kingdom Pseudomonadati; phylum Planctomycetota; class Planctomycetia; order Pirellulales; family Pirellulaceae; genus Novipirellula; species Novipirellula galeiformis. Next base: position 35,368 of record NZ_SJPT01000012.1, read on the forward strand.
CCACCGCCTTTGAGATCGAGCCACAGTGGTTGATCGAGGCGGCGTCGCGACGACAAAAGTGGATCGACCAAGGCCAGTCGCTAAACCTGTATTTGGCCAAGCCGAGCGGCAAAGCGATCGACTCGATGTACAAACTTGCCTGGCAACGCGGTTTGAAGACGACGTATTACTTGCGTTCACTCGCCGCGACGCAAGTTGAAAAGTCGACGGTCGACGTAAATCGTCATGGCATCCAACCTCGTTGGATGAAATCGGCCAGCGAGTCAAGTGAGATTCGCATCGACCGCGGACCGCAGCCAGTGCCGTCGGCGTGTTCGATTGAAGATCCTGACTGCGAGGCGTGCCAATAGGCCGCCACGCGGGTTGCCGCGTTGGACGATCGCGATGCGTTTCTATATCAACTGGCTCGAGCGAGGTTTTCGCGTCGTCCATACGCCCGGCATTGCTCGGGCATATATGCGAATCGAAAACGACGGCGATTTTTTTGTTTTGACCGATCTCGGGGGCTGCGATTTGCCGCAGCGAAACGGTCCCTTCCAAATCACTCAGTTCAGCAAAGACGACCAAGTTGTCGATGGCCCGATGGTTCTCGACAGCCGACTAGGGCTAGCCGCTTGGCTTCGCTCACGATGCACCATTCCCATTCCCACCGACCCTCGGATGTAAGCCATGTCCCATTCCAATCCAAATGAAACTCAAGCCACTCGCTTTGCTGCAAACGAAAAACGATTGATCAATTGCAGCCAAGTTGACGTCAATCAATTGATGCCGCTGAAGTACAACTGGGCCTGGGAGCACTATCAAAACGGCTGCGCCAATCATTGGATGCCGACCGAAGTTCCGATGACCAAGGACATTGAAACGTGGCGGAGCGATCGAATGAGTGACGCCGAACGCCGTGTGATCATGCGAAACCTCGGGTTCTTTTCCACCGCCGAAAGCTTGGTCGGCAACAATCTTGTATTGGCGATCTTTAAACATGTGACCAATGCCGAGTGTCGCCAATACTTGTTGCGACAAGCCTTTGAAGAGGCGGTGCATTCACACACGTTTTTGTACGTGGTCGATAGTTTGGGGTTGAACGAAGGCGAAGTGTTCAATATGTACCACGAGGTCCCTTCGATCGCGCGGAAGGATGCCTTTGAGACCGAGTTGACCGCCGAAGTGCTCGATCCGCACTTCACCACGTCGACGGAGGAAGGGGCCCAGACGTTCCTAAAGAATTTGATCGGATACTACCTGATCATGGAAGGCGTGTTCTTTTACACGGGCTTTGTGATGATGTTGTCGTTTCATCGCCGCAATCTGATGACCGGAATCGGCGAGCAGTTTCAATACATTTTGCGTGACGAAACCATCCATTTGAATTTCGGTATCGATCTGATCAACGGCATCAAGGCTGAGAATCCTCAGCTCTGGACCGAGTCGTTCCAGCACGCGATGATCGACCGTGTCAAGCAAGCGGTCGAGTTGGAGCTGGAGTATGCGAGCGATTGTTTGCCCACCGGGATCCTGGGGTTGAATCATGACCTGTTCCGCGATTACGTCCAACATATTGCCGACCGGCGACTCGAACGCATCGGGCTACCGATGCAATACGGTTCTTCGAATCCGTTTCCATGGATGAGCGAGACGATGGATTTGGCTAAAGAGAAGAACTTCTTCGAAACTCGCGTGACCGAGTACCAGTCGGCCGGCAGCTTGAGCTGGGACTGATGGCCGGCGGCGCGACTACGCGGCTCCGACTAGCGGTTGTTTTCCCTGCAGTTCATCGATCGCAGCGCAAACGTCCGCGACTTGGATCGCCCGCATTGCGGAGTTGTTGGCATTGCTGCGCTGCCTTCGCGAGCTCGATTCGTATGCTTTTTGAATCGCAATCTGACCATAAGGTCCCGAATCACCGGGACGTGTTGCGCCATACAGCCCGATGGTTGGGGTGCCGACTGCAACCGCGATGTGCAACGGCCCGGTGTCCCCGCTAATGAATAAATTAGCGTTACTAATCAGTGCCGCGAGGTGATGTAGATCGGTGTGGGGCGCCAATACGGCCGCTCCGTCGGCTTGGGCCACGATCTTATCGGCCATCGCTCGCTCTTCGCCGGTGCCCCATACCACCGCGGACTGATAGCCGTAGCGATGCTTTAGGTAGACGGCGGTTTGTGCAAAACGACTCGCTTCCCATCGCTTCGAAGGCCATGTTCCTCCTGGGTTGAGGACGGCAATACGCTTGCTTGGAATGGTGCGGCGCCATCGTGAAGCCCAAACGACGGAGGCATCCGAGACCGGCAAGTCCCAGTGAACCGAAGGAGAACGAAGGCCAAGGGGCGTGAGCAGTTCAAGGGAGCGATCGGTGAGGTGTCGAAACGCAGGAGCGATACGCACGTTGTTCATCAACCGGCTGAGTTCACCCCCGTATTGCCCCGCATAACCGATTCGCTGGTTCGCGCCGGAGATCCATCCGGCCAAGGCCGACTTGGTGTTCCCTTGGCAATCGAGCGAAATGTCGAATCGATGGGGCCTCAACTGTGCACGTGCCGTGTGAATCCCCTTGGGAGAGAGAAACCAGTTGCGCTCCAGTGAAATCACTGCGTCGAGGGCTCGGTGCCCCCGCACCATCGGTGCCGCTTTTCGCTCCACCACCCAACCTAGATAGGCGTCGGGGAATTTGGCACGCAAGGCGCAGGCAACGGGGAGCGTCAAAATCGCATCTCCAATTGCGCTCAGGCGAGCGATCAGAATACGAGGTCCACGTCGGGACTCGGTTTTTGGTTTGGACATGACGGCGATCCTTCGCACGAAAAAAGAGAGGCGTCCTGCGGCCGATTCTAAGCTCCCAGGCATAGCCGATGCCAGAGAGATCGCACGGAGTGGCATTTGGCTCGCTAGCAAATCCATTCCGCGAAAGGCGCTGCGGCCGATTTTCCATCGAATCCTGCCGCTGAAGATCGACAAACTATCGCCCCTTTGCGGTGCTCAACAACGGGGCGTGCGATGCAAAAGAGCTCGTGGAGGGCTAAGGGGGCGCAATCCAGCAGCGCCGCCAGCGAAGGTGGAAAGCCTGTGCCCGTCGGATGCCCTTAAATCGTGTAGAGTCGCGAAAATCGCTGGGAGTCGACGATGCCATGGTGGTCCATTCGCTGGATCAGACGCCCGGCGGACTTGCCATGGTCGATCACCGCGATCGCATCTTCGGCCGCCAATTGGTACGGGCGAAGTCGATCCTCTTTGCTCATTTCCCAGGCGATCACGAGATGCTTTCGCGCCTCGGCAATGTCTTTGGGCGAGCACGCGGTGAGCTGCAGCAGTAGTCCTTCGTAGAAGTGAGCCATGGCTTCCGCGAACGGATTCCGCTCACGACGCAATCGCACAATCGCCTTTTTGACTTGCTTGCCCCAAGGTCCTTGTGGATTTTGTTTAAGCAGATGCAACCCAACCAAGGCTACAAATTGCTGCACCATCACGCGATGCGCCTGGACTATGGAAACCATTAGATTGTGCCATGAGGACGGCATCTTGCTCAGTCGCTGCGACGCCCCTTGGTAATCCCCTTTGTAGAGGTCGATTTGCATCAACGAGATCCACTCAAAGAAATCGAGCATTTGCACGTCCCGGCTCTGCCCCATTTTTGCTGCATTTTGAATGCGAATCCGCTCGCTTTCTTCCACCTGGTCTCGCATCAACCACGTGACGCCGCCGTGGCCACTGCTCATGATCATCCATTGCAGTTGATCGTTTCGCTGCTGGGAAAGCTCAAGCATTTCTTCGCCCATACTGCGCATTTGTCCCCAGCGACCGATATGCCATAGAGCGCACAGGCTCATGGCGCGGACATGGCAAAGTTCTTGGCCTACGTGGTCCTGATGTTCACTGTAATGATTCAAGCACTTTGTCATCGGCGCCTCCACGCTGCTCCAACGCATCGCGAGCCCTTGTAAAAAACCGATTCCAGCCCAGACGTCCCCGATCACTTTTGCGTTTTTGGTTGCAATCGCTCGCGGCAAGAGTTGCTGCATCACGATCTCACTACGGATCCGTTTCGCTCCACGGTCACGCGACGAAAAGAGGGCGTTGCCGACTTCCACCAGGATTCGTTCAGCTTCGTTGCCATAGCGAATGGCAAGGCCGGACCCGACGATGTTCAATTCGAAGGCATGTAGGTTATCGAACATCGCTAACGGGTTTGAGATCGACAGGCATAGATTCAAACGTTGGCGATTGCGAATCACCGTTTCATCGGTAGCGGCTTGATCGTCCGGTCGTTTGCTCGCCCCTCGCATCGACACGTAAGCAAAATTCAGCAGCAAACGGGCAATATTGATCTGGCTTAACCAACGCGGTTTTGCAGACGGCAAATTAAGTAATTCAGTTAGCGTGCGAAGCTGATCACGTGCCTCCTGGAAAAATCCGCTGCGAATCAAAAGTGAGGTTGCCTTCAATCGATAGTTGACGCTCTCTTTATGGCCGACCTCCAACGCGAGCATTTGGAAGTACTTTGCGGCATCAGCGAGTCGATCGGCTTCGATAAACGTCTCTGCGGCGATGCGAATCCGTTCGATGCGTTCGGGGCCATGCAGGTGGTCAATCGCTCTGGCGTGCCAACGAGCGGATTCGGTTTTCGCAAAGCAGCGGTCTGCGTCCTCCGCAGCAAGAATTGCGAAGGAAACCGCGCGACTCGGTTCATGGGCATTGAAGAAATGGCCGGCGATACGCGCCGCTAATTTACCGCCTTGATTTTGGCGAGAAAGCAGCCTCGCCCAAGCTAAATGACATTCGCGTTTTTGCTCCTCCGTTAGCGTTTTCGCCAAGTTGTCCGCGATGCTGTCGTGGTAGACCGAGATGCACTCGTCGCCGGTGATATCATCGCGTACCAATCGCTGTTGGACGAGTTCTGAAAGCACCGCGTCAATCGACTCGCCAAGCCCGGTCAGCTCACTGAGTTGTTCCGCCGATATCAAATTTTCCGCAGTCACGATATACGAGAGTGCGGTCCTGGCTTCTGCACTCAATCGTGCGACACGCAATTCCCAGAGCCGCTCGATGTTCGACATGCTTCCCAATTCCCCGTCGGCACGTTCGCCTGTGACGGTATGGTGTAGCAATCCTCCGGGATGGAATTCTTCGGTAAAGTCGACGAGGCGAAGCGGGGAGCCTTGGGCTGCGGTAATCAGTGATTCCAATGCGTCGTGGTCGAGTTGTACCGACCACCGACGAGCGGCATGCAATAGTAGTTCCTTGGACGCCGCGTGCGATAATGGATCGATTGATAGTTTCAGGTGCGGTGGCGAGACTTGCCGGTCCCCTTTAGGACGTGAAATCGTAATGATCCCAAGCATGCCCCCCGACACATTTTGAAGACGATCCAGCACGTTTAGACTGTCGCGATCCGCCCAATGAACGTCATCAATCAAGAGGATTAACGGTCCCATCAATCGCAGTTCTTCGCTTAATCGCACTCCCGCTTCGATTGCATCGAGTCGCTGGGAAACTTTTCGGACCGGGACTGCCGAAACGCTGGCTTGCACAACGTCCTTCAGCACGGGAAACGCGGAGTGCAAAAACTCGGCGCTGACGGGATCGAGTTGCATGATTTCTCGATCGCTTTTCATATAGCGAGTCGCAATGGTGTCGGCGATTTGATCGAAGGCTTGCATCGGAAAGTCTTCACCCGACCGGCACTTCGCCTGGAACAGTTGTCCCCATCGCTTGGAGCGAACGTATTGCTCAATCTCTTCCACCAAGCAACTTTTACCGACTCCCGATTCGCCCTCGATATGAAGACGGCCCACCCCGCCGTCGAAAATACTATCAACCCAAGCAAATGCTTGGTTCAACTCTTTCTCGCGTCCAATGATGGGACGGTCGAGGAATAGAAAACGCGGTGACGTCGATAAGCCAAGTCGCGATAGTTCCGCGGCGGTAGGGCGATCCACGGGATCACTTTGTAGCATCTCTAGACATGCTTCACGCAGCACAGTGGGGACATCCGATGACAAGTCCTCTACCGCTTCACTGATCATCGCTTCGTCTTCACGACGACAATCTTGGGAGCGTTCGATCGAGAGGTGTAGTGGATCGCTCGAACGGTCCAAAACTCGCAGTGCATCGAGCATGACCAAGCCAAGGCTGAACACATCGCTGGCGGGTAAATAGTATTGCTCCCACAGGCTCTCCGGTGCAAAGAAGTGCGGTGCCCCCACCAAGTAATCGCGAAATCCATTCGGATCATCTGCAATGTCAATCGTGCCAACCAGTCCGTAATCGATCAAACGGCCCCGCCCCTGATGATCGATCATTAAGTTTTGGGGCTTGATATCGCGATGCACCAAGCCGTTGGAATGCATGACCGCCAATGCCGATGCGTATTGACGCATCAACGAGAGTAGGTGTCGGTAGCCATCGTTGTCAGCTTGGGTCAGCTCCCAAACCCCCACCGCAAACGTTTGCCCTTTGACCTCTTCCATGGAAAAGGCAATGTAGCCGTCGAGATAATGAATTCGGTCGACATGGATTAAACCCGGATGTCGCAGAGGGATCATGCGGCGGAAGCCAAGTTTGTTGCGCACCAAATTCTCGCACTTGGCGGGCGTCAGAAGCTTCAGTGCGCAATGATGCCCCGTGTCTTTGTTGCACGCGCGATAAACAAATCCACTGGATCCTTTGCCGAGCAATTCCCCAAGCACAAACGAACCGAGCTGGTCCCCGGGTTTCCATGGGGGAATGAACTGATCGGTCGAACCGTCGGGCAAATGGGTTTCGCGATCCCGCTGTCCACGCACCTTAGTGTCCGAGGCAGGATCGACGGGAAAAAATTCTTCGTTCTCACGTAGATTCCGCATTTGCTTGCCCCAGAGATCCACTGGCTAGACGGTGATCACCTAAATCATAAAGGCAGGATTATAGGTCATTGCATCCGATGCGACAGCGAAAAATCATCGAGTGGGTTAAAAAGAATTACAAGTTGGGGGCACCGAGTCGTCTCGCGAACTCGAGTTTTAGAGTCACTTTTCCGCTAAGTGTTCGGCAATCCGAAGCCTTGGAGTTGGGTGGCATCTGCGATTTTAAGCGTCACATTGCGGCCCGAAACGCAATCGATTGCACGAATTACACGTTTTTTCTCGTGTTGTAAATTTGATATCGCTGGCGGTGGCGTTCGTGGAGCAGACGCCTTCTCTCGAACCCGGTCGGCGACGTTACCCACTACCATTTTTGCTAGCGGATGATGGGGGAAATCCCTCGTTCCGCGTGGATCGCTGCGGCCGTCACATCGTTCATAGCTGTCACATCGTTCATCACTGGGTGAAGCTGCGATCTGTGGCAATCTTTACGCTGGCCGGCGCTCTTTACGTCGGCCGATGCTCGTTCGATGACGCGATCGAGCATCCCCTGCTCCCACTCTCCCCGGTTTGTCGGCAAAGCGTTTCAGCAGCCCCCATCGCTCAACGGATGGTTCGCATCGACCGCTCGAGTCCCTCATGGCCTTTTTTCCCCGCTGCCCAATCACCAGTCCGTGGACGTCGACGATCGCGGAGTTCCGTTTTTATGGTGGCAACCCAGTTGTGGACGGGAGCTCGGCGTTGGCGATCGTGAATTCCTGATCGCTTGCGGTCTGGTCACATGCCGATGGTTCGCTGAGCTTCGGGAAACGGCTGAGCTTTGGGAAACTAATGTTCAGCACCTGGGGGGGGCTAGCAACCTTGACTCAATCGTCTCGCCACAACGGCTTGGTGGACCGTGCGACCTTACCTATGGAGGGGGTTCTCCGGTTTGTCCTTCGAGAATCGGCGGACTTTTACACTCCTGTTACACAGGATACCCCGATCTGAGACAGATCGGGGCTTGCCGTTTTGTACAATCCCCGTACTTCAGACAACTTCGTGAGCTGTCTGACGCTCCACATGGACATTCAAAGACAGGATCACTGCTCATGGCTTCGGTCATCCCTCCTACCCAAAAACAGACTCGCCGCGAACGGAAATCGTTGGATCGGATTCAGCGTTCATCGAATCCAAAATCGGATCGCGATCAGCATTCGCCTCATGCGAGCCATGATCATGCATCAAAGTTGCCAGCAAACGCCCATCCGACTGCGAGCGAACGACGTCACGTCAAGAACCTCAGTTATTGGGCGATTGGTTGGTTGACCTTGGCTCATCTCGTCGTGCTCGCGGCCCCGTTCTATTTTTCCTGGACCGGGTTGGCTGTGATGCTCGTCCTGCACTGGATGACCGGAAGCTTGGGGATTTGTCTTGGTTACCACCGTCTGTTGACGCATACCGGGATGAAGACCTATTCGTGGGTTCGCTATACGTTTGCAACCATTGGGACTTTGGCGGGTGAAGGCTCGGCGCTCGACTGGGTCGCCGACCATCGCAAGCATCACGCCCACAGCGATCATGAGGGCGACCCGCATTCGCCGCACGAAGGAGGTTGGTGGGCTCACATCATGTGGCTCGCATTTCACACCCACAATGGCGATCGAACGGCCTACCTGCAGCGCTGGGTACCGGACCTTTACAAGCAACGCGGGATGCGGATTTTAGACATGTTGTTCTTGCCGCTTCATATTGGAGTGGGCTGTGCCCTGTACGGCATTGGTTACGCGATCGGCGGCGTCGATTTCGGGCTTTCGCTTCTGATCTGGGGCATGTTCGTTCGCCTCGTCGGTGTCTTGCACGCGACTTGGATGGTGAACAGTGCATCGCACATGTGGGGCTACAAGAACTACGAAACGACCGACGACAGCCGTAACAATTGGCTCGTTGCGATCGTGGCTTACGGCGAAGGTTGGCACAACAACCACCATGCTTACCCACGGATGGCCAAGCATGGCCACAAGTGGTGGGAGTTTGACATCACATGGCAAGCGATTCGCTTGTTGCGAGCGTGTGGACTGGTTTGGGACGTGGTCGATTATCGCACCGTCGCAGAAAAGCAAGCGGGCGAATCCGCTCCTACGACCGCAGCTTAGGCATCGCTGCGGATCATGAAAACAAGAAAACGTCGCGGGCACGCAAGTGTTTGCGGCGTTTTTTTTTGTCTCGGGCTGTCCTTTGGAAAGGCGTTGCCCGTTGGCCGCGCGACGGAACTCGGGTTGTTCACAACCCGAGGTGTCCGTTTTGAAGTGCCGTGTTTTTCATAATCCGAAGCGTCCGCGAGGGAATGTCCCTCATGACTCGGTCCCTCATGACTCGGTCCCTCACGGAGGCTTCGGGTTGTGATTTGCTGAGAAAGACGGCAATACAACGGCACTTCAACAGGGGCGAGTCCGTTTACCCCCTCCCCTAGGCTGATGCTCTCCCTTCATGGCTCGCAACTTCGAAGCCTTGAAAACGGGACGTTCTTGGGGGCGAGCTCGCTGGGGGCGTCTTTGGCGTCGAAAACGCTATCGTTTGTGAGAGATGAGGAAGGCCGCGGCGACGCCGGCAAGCAATCCGCCCAGATGGGCGCCGTTTGCGATCGGGCCGAACATCCCTGTCATGCACAAAACCAGCCATCCGAGCATTAGCATCACGTTCCCCTGCGACAATCGAATCGGAAACGAGGCGTCCATTTGGGGGCGAATCCATAAATAGCCAAACAATCCGTACACGGCTCCTGAAGCTCCGATCGCAAAAGGGGATCCGGCAAGCGCATGGAGCATCGGGGGCAAGGATTCCGAGCCGGGAAGCGAGACCTGAAGCAGCATCCCGGCTAATTGGCTGACGAACAGCAGGACCGCTAAAAACAGCGACCCCTGCAGCCGTTCGATGGCGGACCCCAGCAAGAAGATCCAAATCATATTGAACGCCAGGTGCAGCGGATCGGCGTGCAAGAACATCGGAGTGATGAAACGCCAAACCTCTCCTTTTCGGATTGACGCGAACCAGTCGCCATCGCTTTCGGCGTAGTCGCGTCGATCGACAAACGACATCGCGTAATCCACCGATTGCTCGCTCGTCAACTTGCTCGCGTCCGGCGAAAGGCGTGGGCGTCCAAAGCCGCCCGCAAAGCTGGCGATCACCGACAGAACAATCACGCCAATGGCGACCGGAATGTTCTGCTGTCGCGCGGCAAAGCTCGAGCCTCCTAGTCCTCCCATCGCAGGTCTTCCCCCCGATGTGGGCAGGGTCCGATGCAATTTTTTACGCTCGGCGAGTTTCTGCTGCTGCTCGCTGACGCGTTTGTCGCGCAGCGCGTCCGCTTTGCTTTTGACTTGATACGTATCGGACTCGGGCGATTGCACAAACAAGGCGAATTGATTGCGTGCTTCGTCCACGTCCTGCTCGTCGCGAATCCAGATATCCCACTGGGGATTGTCCACGCTCGCATCGGAATCGGCGGCGGCGTCAATGGACAACGTCAGCAAGTAATCGCAAAACCGATGAGCAAGAGTTTCGTTTTCAAGGCTGCCGATTCGCCGCATCAGTTCAAGGCCGTGTTATCGAGTAGAGGAGGATCGCGTCATGGATCGTAGAAGTTTGATTGTGAGGGGATAGTTGTACGTGGAAGTGTCGGAAAAAGCACTCCCACAAAGGCTTCCGCTCCTCGACATCGAGCGCGTTGATGCCAAGCGTCGCAGGCAATCAATACACTCACACTGATTTTTCTTTTCGTTGGATCTCGATTTCAGCAAAGCTGAACACCCGCCCTTTTCCGGAACCGGGGCACACGCTGCAGGTTTCATTCCAGTCTTTCTTGGTGGCCAGATTGCTGTCCCAAAACGGCCATGTCCGGCATTGAATCGGCCGGGAATCATAAACCGAGCATTTGCGGGTTTCGGGATCCAGCAAGATGCAGTCCCCATCGGGATACTCTTTCAAACTCTTGTTCGCTCCGACTTGCCGAACAAATTGATGTTCGAAGGAATCGACATCCATGTTCATTGCGTTGGCAAGGTCTGCGATTTCATCCTCATTGACCCACACGAATCCCGGCTCACCGCTGCAGCAATCCCCGCACTGAGAGCACTCAAAGCGAAGCCCATCGGCATACCAGGGGGCAGGACTTTCTTTCAATGATTGCTTTTTGGCCATGGGGGGGAGGGTGTTTTGAGAAAACGGTTTGCTTTCGAACGGTTTCGATCCCGAGCTCATTTGGAGCGTCAATTGTCCCATCACTTTATCGTTCGAAGGCAACGAGGTCGACGCGGCCAAGCTTTTTTGTCGTCGCTTGAAGTTCACCGCCGTGGTCGTTCAAGTTGTTTCAGGCAGCCATCGTGTTAAATTGAAGATAGTCGCCAATTTGCTTATTAGGGAGCTAGTGCAATGCGAGTCTTCATTCCGCTACTACTGTTTCTGTTAGTCATCGTCGGGATTGCCGCGTCCGCCGATGCTCGCGAGTGGTCGAATCCCGATGGTCAATTCAAACTCGAAGCCGAGGTGATTGCGTTCAACCCGTGGACGGTGGTTTTGAAGCGTCCCAGTGGGAAGTTGGTCGCCATCGAGCTGGCGGAATTATCCCAGAGCGATCGGGATTATATCGCCTCCAAAGAAGCGACCGACAGCTTTGCGAAATCGGCTGATGAAATGCAAACCTGGACCGCATTCGACGGCATGATGATCCGTGGGCGTGTGATTGCCTACGGCAAGAAAGATCTGGTCATTACCCGGCGAGTGGGCAATGTCTTCGTCAATGGAATTCCGTTTGCCAGGATGGCTCCTCTGCATCAAAGTTTGGTTTTAAAGATTGTCTCTCATCTCGAAAATGAAAAGCTCGAAACGGAGAGGGATCTCGAAGCGTGGGCAAAACCGCTCGGAGCGGACGCGAAAACGTATCCGCTTCAAGGGGTCTTGATGAAGCTCGAGAGCGGCGACGAGATCAGCCTGCCCTTCTTTATGTTTGCCAAGAAGGACCTCGCCGTATTGCAACCGGGTTGGGAGCGGTGGCTTAGCCAAGAAAAATACGAGCAGGAACAAGCACGCGAAAACTTGATGGTCCAATCCTCGGCGATGCAATATCAACGTGCCAATCAACGCTATTACCAAGTCGAAAGAATGAAGCTCGATATGCTTGCCGCCGCGACGGGGGTGAGCTCCATTTGGGAAGTCATCGTTGAACCTCGGCAAGGCGTTTACGGTCATCGCACCAGCATCATGGTGACGGCGAGGAACAGCGATATCGCGACACGAATGGTGGCGGTTCGCTATCCTGCGTTCGCGGTGATCGGGGTGCGCCGGGCAAACTTTTAGTGTCCCTGGCGAGCTCACTCAAACCGCCCACGCTAGGCTGTGAATTGCATCGGAATGACCCACGATGTCTTAACAAGATTTCTTAAACCGCTTGCTCAACAAAACGTGGCTTTTAAGTGAGGAATGAAATCGTAACCCCAAGCGTCCGTTTCGAAGTTTTGGGTTTTTCATAACCCGAGTCGTAAGCGAGGGAATCTCACGCTTGCACCGGTCCCTCGCTGACGCTTCGGGAGGGGGATTTTTCAGCATTCACGCACGATCCACGTCCTCGCTCGATCTGCAACCGTCTCCGGCGGGAATTCTTTCTGGATTGAAAGCCGAAGCGTCCAAAGCATTCAGCGTCTGCGGCGACACGTTACACTATCGATGATGTCGTGGCGGTTCGTGTTGCTCTGCTCTTCCGATGAAGTTACTTCGCCTGTGAGTTTGCTGCTCCGGAAAATCGGATGCTGCCCGCCGCTCCCCCCCCTGCCTTTTCCCCTTCCGCTGAGAGACCCCATGATGATGTTCTTGTTTCGCAACTTGTTTCGCAATTTATTTGCCGCCTCGCTTGTCGCATTCGCGTCTTATTCGTTCGCTCAGGATGTCGCGATCGGCAAACTTGACCCTGAGATGGAGGTCAGTAAGAAAACGGTCGACGGGCTCGATTGGTACGATGTGACTCAGTGGGGCGTCGAAGGACGCATCCTCCCCGACCAAGAACGGCAACAATGGTTCGATCGATTTCCGGCGTCAGCGCAACAATCGGTCACAAAAAATGTCTGGAACCTAAGCCGGGACAGCGCCGGAATGATGGTGCGATTCAAAACCGATGCCACCTCGATTCACGTCCACTACAAACTGAAAAAAGCCAACTTGGCGATGCCGCACATGCCTGCGACGGGCGTCAGTGGCGTCGATCTCTACGCTCGCGATAGCGAAGGAAAATGGCGATGGGTGCAAGTCACCCGGCCTACGTCGCAAGAGGTGAAAACCGAGATCGTCGGCGGACTCGCCGCGGGTCAACGCGAGTATGCTGCCTACTTGCCGCTCTACAACGGTGTTGAATTCATGAGCATTGGCGTCAAACCCGGCAGCCATTTCGAAGGCTTGACCCCTCGTCAAAAACCGATCGTGTTCTACGGGACAAGCATCACCCATGGGGCCTGTGCCAGCCGACCGGGGATGGTTCACACCGCAATCGTGGGGCGAATGCTTGATGCCCCCGTAATCAACCTTGGTTTTTCTGGTAATGGCCGCATGGACAAAGAGGTTGGTGACTATTTGGTGCAAACCGATGCCGCCGCCTTCGTCATCGATTGCTTGCCGAACATGGGCCCCGCCGATGTCACGGCAAAGTGCATCCCGTTGGTAAAGCAACTGCGTGAAGCTCATCCGAAGACACCGATTGTGCTTGTGGAAGACCGTCGCAACACCAACGATTGGATTTTGCCGAATCGCCAAGCACACCACACCCGCAATCACGCCGCGTTGAAGGCCGCCCACGCAAGCTTAGTCGCCGAGGGAGTGACCAATCTGCATTACATTCCAGGCGATTACCTGTACGGTGACGACAGCGAAGGAGCGACCGATGGATCGCACGCCAACGATCTTGGCTTCATGCGACAAGCGATCCTGTTTGAGCCCGTTTTGCGTCGTGCAATCGCCACCGAAACGTCTGAATAATCGAACCGCATTGACCAAGTCTTGGCGTCCGCAGACCCTTCGACTTTGTCTTGGGTCATTCAGAGACTTTTAGGCGTTCAACAAACGCCTCGTATTGTAATTCGCTCGGATCTCGACGGTCGTCATCGCCCAGGTGAGCTTAGGATTCCAACATGATTTTTCGGAATCCAAAGCCCCCTCGCTCGATGCGGTGGCGGTCCGTCTGGTGAGCCCGCTCAATCCTGCGTCGCCTCAAAGATGACTCCTTTGCGAGTGGGACTTCGGTATCGCCATGCCGTTCCATCGGGGAAACGGTACTGGTCGACAAAGCCGGGGACAAATTCCAATCCCCAACCCGGCGCTGTTGGCGCGACATAGTGACCGTCGCGTGTTTGCACTGGATGCTCGACTGATTCTTGTAGGAAATCGATGTACTCGACCAATTGGGTTTCGCTGTGGCCCGCCACGGCAATCTGGTCCCACATCCCGTAGTGCTGGATCATGTTGCACAGTGCGATGCCCCCTCCATGCGGACAGACAGGAACACCAAACTTTGCCGCCATCAAAACAATGGCCATCACGTCGTTCACCCCAGCGACGCGAGTCGCATCGATTTGGCAATACTTGATCCCGCCGCTTTGCAGCAATTGCTTAAAGATCACCGGTGACGCGGCGTGCTCGCCACAGGCGAAGTCAAAACTCGCGTCGGCGAACGTTTCGGCTAATGCGACATACCCCAGCACGTCATCACGCGCGATTGGCTCTTCGATCCACTTTAAATCGAAATCGCGATACGCTTCGAGATGCTCTTTGGCCTCCGGTATGCCCCAGTACTGGTTCGCATCGACCATCAAATTACAATCGGGACCAACCGCCTCGCGAAGGAAACGGAGACGCCGAACATCTTGTTGTAAATCGCGGCCCACTTTCATCTTGAACGAATCGAATCCCTGCGAACGCAGTTTGTCAATTGTGGCGAGGATTTGCTCGTCACTGAGGCCGAGCCATCCTGCGGTGCAATACGCTTTGGGGCCGTGCTGCAGCATTTCGGCTTCGCGCCGCGGCGCGTCGGTGCGAGCTTTTCGTAGAATCGCGACCGCTTCGTCTCGAGTCAACGCGTCGCGCAGGTTGCGCCAATCGATACAGTCGGCGACGAATTCGGGCTCGAGGTCAACGAGCAATTTCCAAAGCGGCTTCTGTTGTGACTTTGCCCATAGGTCCCACATCGCATTGATCACGGCACCGGC
The DNA here is from genome assembly GCF_007860095.1 of Novipirellula galeiformis. Lineage (NCBI taxonomy): Bacteria > Pseudomonadati > Planctomycetota > Planctomycetia > Pirellulales > Pirellulaceae > Novipirellula > Novipirellula galeiformis. Next base: position 50,426 of record NZ_SJPT01000012.1, read on the forward strand.
TGCCATGCGAAAGACACCGTCATGCAACCAACGCAATTGATGGTGGTCGATCAGACGTTGATACAATCGAATCGGAGCCTCCGCAAAATCATCGAGCGACGTGCCCACAATCAATTGACACAAATCCTCGATCCCATGACAAATCCAATCGGTTCCCGCACCCACGGTAAAAACGATTGACTCACCACGCCATTCCGAATCGGTTTGTAGATGCAACACCGCAGCCGAATAATCGGGCTGAAGATGAAATGGGTCCGAGCCAAGCATTTGGTCCGATGTCGGAACGCGGAGATCCAGGACGTTTGCCGACGTGATTTGAACAGAACGATTTACCATGCGACATTCATTTGCGTGTGGAGGGGACGATCATTCGAAGCCGAAACCGTTTGCGGCACCCTCGGTGGGTGGGTGTCGCATGGAAGGAGAGTCATCGCTGGGGCGGCCTGCAACGCCAAAGCTCAGGAGCCCCCTTGCTCGGTCACCCCAGCAAGGCTGGAGCGACCGATTCTACAATCAAAAGGACTCCGTGGGGCTTTGTGGGTGGGCGTCTGCGACCCCCGGTTATTCGAAAAGGCATCGTTGCGGTGAACTCGCACCCCCAAAAGCTCGCACCCCCAAAAGATTGCGCGGCGGTGATCCCGCATCGGACGTTCCATTGTCAGTTAAACTGGGCGTTATGAAGATTCAACGCATTCAAATCGTTTTGGTACTAATGATCGGATCGCTTGGTTTGCCCTCGTCGGCGCAGGAAATCGAAGCGATCCGCTTTAGCCGGGATGTGCTGCCGATCCTATCGGACCGTTGTTTTCATTGTCATGGCCCGGATCCCGAGCATCGCGAAGCCGATTTGAGGCTCGACGATCGTGAATCGGCTATCGAAGAGATGGCGGTCATTGTACCGATGGAACCGGATGCGAGCGAATTGATCGCACGCATTATCAGCGAGGATCACGACAAATTGATGCCGCCTCCGGAGTCCCATCGCAAACCCTTGACGCAGCAAGAGATTGAAATTTTGAGGCGTTGGATTGCCGAAGGGGCGAAGTGGGGAACGCATTGGTCGTTCGAAAAACTGCTGCGTCCCGAACCGCCCCAACTCAACCTTCATCCGATCGATGCATTTGTACAACGACAGCTGGAAGAACATGCCCTGCAGCCCTCCACCGAAGCCGACCGGCGAACCTTGATTCGACGTGTCACGTTGGATCTCATCGGTCTGCCGCCGAGTCCTGCGGAAGTCGATGCGTTCCTCGCCGACGATTCACCGCAGGCATATGAGAACCTTGTCGACCGTTTGTTACAGTCGCCTCATTACGGTGAGCGGATGGCGTGGCCGTGGCTCGATGCGGCACGCTACGCTGATACCAGCGGCTACCAGGGCGATCCCGAACGTTCGATGTGGCCGTGGCGTGATTGGGTGATCACGGCGCTGAATGAAAACATGCCGTTTGATCAATTTACAATCGAGCAAATTGCGGGTGACCTGCTGCCCGAACCGACTCCAGAGCAACGGCTGGCTACCGGTTTCAATCGCAACCACATGCACAATGGCGAAGGAGGTCGGATCGCGGAAGAGACGCGAGTGGAGAACGTTTTCGATCGCGCTGAAACGACCGGGACCGTTTGGTTGGGATTGACGCTGCAGTGCGCTCGTTGCCATGACCACAAGTTTGATCCAACTACGAATGTGGACTATTTCGCCTTCACCGATTTCTTCAATCAAACCTCCGAAGCAGGACGCATCGTAGGCGGATTGGCGGTTCCGCCCGCGATCGACTACGTGCCCGAGGAACAGCGGCGCGAGATCGAAAAACTCAAACACCGGATCGCGGAACTGGCCGAACAACTCGTCGCCCCCTCGGACGAAGCCGATGCGGCTCAAACGGTGTGGGAATCGGCTTGGGGAGATGGCATTGCCGAACCATGGCGCACGCTTGATCCGTCGGTATTTCGCTCAAGCGGCGGTGCCATGATCAGCAAACAAGCGGATTTGTCGCTGCATGTGACCGGGGAACGTCCGGAGCAAGATGTGTACGAGATTACGTTCTCAACCGAAGAGAACGAAATCCGCGGTCTCCGCCTAGAAGCTCTCGTCGACTCTACGTCGCCCGGTCAATCGACGGGCCGCGACAATGGGGGCAACTTTGTGCTCAGTGAAATCGAAGTCACGGCGCGTCCCGTGAACGCCCCTGAATCGGAAGCGGTGCCCGTCAAGTTTGTCGGCGGCGAAGCGGATTTCTCTCAAGATGGTTTCCCCGTCGAGCACGCCATCGATGGCCGTGTCGACAAAACCAGCGGTTGGGCTGTTAGCGGACACAAAAAGAAAGAGCCTCGCTGGGCCAACTTCTATACCGACGAGCCGATTGGCTTCGAACAAGGGACGGTGTTGAGCGTCAAGCTCCGCTTCGAGTCTCGGTTCATCCAACATACGATGGCGTTATTCCGCATCAGGGTTACCGATGCCAAACACCCCACGGGGCCGGATGCCAAGATCGCCACGCTCTTGCGCACTCCGGTGGACCAGCGTCGTGAGGCGGATCAGGCCCGCTTGCGAGAACATTTTCGCAGGTTTCATTGGGACCGTTCTGCCGAAATTGCTCGACAACTCGACGCTGCACGCCGCGAATTGGTCACGTTACAAGCGAACGCGAAACCGGTGCCGGTGATGGTCATGGACACCCGCGATGCTCCACGTGAAACGTTCGTGCTGGTCAAGGGGATTTACAATGACGTGACCGATCGCAAGGTCGTCGCCGCGGTGCCTAGCATGTTGCCGCCGCTCGCCGAGAAAGCGGAGGGCGAGGCACCAACGCGTCTGGATCTCGCACGCTGGATCGTCGCTCCCGAGAACCCGTTAACGGCACGCGTGACGGTCAATCGCTATTGGCAGATGTTCTTTGGCCGTGGGATTGTCTCGACGATGGATGATTTCGGATTACAGGGGGCTCAACCGACGCATCCCGATTTGTTGGATTGGTTGGCGGTCGAATTTGTGGAGTCCGGTTGGGATGTCAAGCACATGCACCGAATGATCGTGACCAGCCAAACGTATCGGCAATCCTCTCATGTGACGCCGGAATCATTGGCACAAGACCCGGAAAATAAACTGCTCAGTCGGGCTCCACGTTATCGCATGCCATCGTGGATGATCCGCGACCATGCGTTAGCGGCCAGCGGTTTGTTGTTGCCTTCGATCGGGGGACCGCCGGTCAAACCGTACCAACCTGATGGGATTTGGTCGGAGGCCACGTTTGGGAAAATTCGCTATCAAGCCGATACGGCGGACAAACTGTATCGTCGCTCGCTCTACACGTTTTGGCGGCGGATTGTCGGTCCGACGATTCTGTTTGATGCCGCCAAAAGACAAACATGTGAAGTGAATACGAATCTCACGAACACACCACTGCATGCTCTGACCACGCTCAACGATGTGACCTACCTCGAAGCGGCGCGAGTGCTTGCAGGGCGTCTGATGAAGGATCACCCCGAGGATCGCGACCGGATCACCATGGCCTTCGTCACGCTGACGTCGCGCCCGCCGGAGGCGGCCGAACTCGAGCTGCTCGAGCACCGGTTGGAGTCGTACGTTGCTGAGTTCCGCAAGACTCCAGAGAATGCATCCGAGTTATTGACGATCGGCGATTACACGCGTGATACGTCGCTCGACCCGGCCGAACACGCGGCCTACACAACCCTCTTGAACACATTGATGAATCTCGACGAGACGCTGGTGAAACCATGAATCCAATCAATGAACATGCGGCGGTCATCACTCGGCGGCATTTGTTAGGCCAAATGGGACTGGGCGTCGGGGCGGCGGCACTGGGCACCTTGTTCAATGGCACACGGATGAGCGGCAGCGCGCATGCGGCGCTGCCGGATCCCTTGGCGCCGACGTTGCCCCACTTTCCGGCCAAAGCGAAACGAGTGATCTATCTGTTTCAAAACGGCGGTCCTTCGCATGTCGACTTGTTCGATTACAAGCCGAAGTTGCTTGAGTTTGCTGGCCAAGGACTTCCCGCGGAACTGACCGATGGCAAACGGTTTAGCACAATGACGTCGGGGCAAGAGAAGGCGTTCCTGCCGGAGATAACCAAGTTCGCCCGGCATGGTGATTGTGGAAAATGGGTCGCTGGTAATTTTATGCCACGCACCGCGGAGATCGTCGATGACCTCTGTTTTGTTCAATCGATGACAACGACGCAAGTCAATCACGCCCCGGCGATCACCTACTTTTTGACTGGATCGGAATTGCCCGGCAAACCAAGTATGGGGGCGTGGCTAACGTACGGGCTGGGTAGCGAGACGGAAAACCTACCGGCGTTTACGGTCATGACCAGCCGAGATCGTCAAGCCTCCTGTGGACAAATCTTCTATGACTTCTATTGGGGCAATGGCTTTTTGCCTAGCAAATATCAGGGCGTGAAGTTCCGTGGCGCGGGCGATCCGGTGCTCTATTTGTCCAACCCCAACGGCATTAGCCGATCGATGCGGCGGAGCCAATTGGATGACTTGGCGGCACTAAACCAAATGAACATGGATCGTCTCGGGGATCCCGAAATTGCCGCACGCATCGCCCAATACGAAATGGCCTACAAAATGCAAACCTCGGTCCCCGAGTTGACCGACATGCGTGACGAGCCTCAACATGTGTTGGACATGTATGGGCCGCAAGTCAACGAGAAGGGAAGCTTCGCTTATAATTGTTTGATGGCCCGCCGGTTAGCCGAACGTGGTTGTCGGTTCATTCAACTGATGCATGCCGGTTGGGATCAACATACCAACCTTGACACCCAGCTTGAAATCCAGTGCCAAGACACCGACGCCCCTTCGGCGGCACTGGTCAAGGACTTGCAACAGCGTGGGCTTTTGGAAGACACGCTGGTGATTTGGGGCGGTGAATTTGGACGGACGCCGTTCCAGCAAAACCGACCCGGCGCCAACCGTGGACGCGATCATCATCCTTATGCCTTCTCGCTGTGGATGGCCGGGGGCGGGGTCAAGCCAGGGATCACGTATGGGGAATCCGACGATTTTGGATTCAATGTTGCCAACCATCCTGTGCAAGTGCATGACTTGCAAGCGACCATTCTGCATTTGCTAGGGATCGATCACGCCCGTTTTACGCACCGTTTTCAAGGTCTCGATCAACGGTTGACGGGGGTCGAAGAGGCCCATGTCGTACACGACATTTTGAGCTAGGTGATCCATGATGGAAGGGTGAGGATTTGAAGGACGAAAATTGTCCGCTGCCGAGCCCTCCCGCTCCCTCACGATGGTGGTTGTTTGATTACAATGAGTGTCCGCTAATTTTTACCCACCTCGTTCGGAGCCCTCATGAAATCCATCCTGACTCTCACCCATGTTCCCTTGGCGGTGGCCTTGGTGATCGTTTCTGCAGTGTCCCATGTCACGGCCGCGGATGCTGAAAAGCATCGCGTGCTCGATGCCGGCGCCCTGCCCAATGATGTGCGATTGAAGGATCCGAAGGATCTCCATGGATACTTTCCCTTTATCGTTCCGGAAACCAAAGCCGCGTGGGAGCAACGTCAAGCGGAGTTGAAGCAGCGCGTGCTCGTTGCGACCGGTTTGTTTCCGATGCCAGAGAAGACGCCTTTAAACGCGGTGATTCATGGCAAGGTGCAGCGTGATGGTTTTACGGTGGAAAAAGTTTACTTTGAAAGTTTGCCTGGCCACTTTGTCTCCGGATTGCTGTTCCGGCCTGAGGGCGAGGTGACGGGCAAGCGGCCTGCGGTGTTGAGTCCCCACGGTCACGGAGGTCGACTGCACGATTATGGCGAAGCGAAGATGGATGCCTTGATCGAATCGGGAGCCGAGTTGTATCGTGAATCGGGGCGTTTTCCGAAACTGGCTCGCTGTGCCCAATTGGCACGGATGGGCTGCGTCACCTTTATCTTTGACATGCTTGGTTACGTTGACAGCGAGCAAATTTCAAGGCATCGGGCGCATGGCTATGCCAAGCGTCACCCCGGTTTGGAAACCGCTGAAAACTGGGGCTTTTACGGTGCACAAGCCGAAGGACGTCTGCACAGCATTTTCGGTTTGCAAACCTGGAATTGTGTCCGCTCGCTTGACTTCTTGGCCAGCCTTTCCGATGTCGACGCCGAGCGTATGGCAGTGACCGGCGGCAGCGGTGGAGGCACGCAAACGATTATGATCGGCGCGATCGATGAACGCCCGATCGCCGGATTCCCTAACGGCATGGTGTCGACCAGCATGCAGGGTGGTTGCACTTGCGAAAATTGTAGCCTGCTGCGAATCGGTACCGGCAACGTCGAGCTCGCCGCCTTGTTTGCGCCACGTCCGCAAGCGATGACGGCGGCCAATGATTGGACGAAGGAAATGATGACGAAGGGCTATCCCGAACTTCGCCAACTGTATGCGATGCTCGGCGTCGAGGAAAATGTTTACTGCGAACCGATGCTGCATTTCCCTCACAATTACAACGCGGTCTCGCGTAGCATCATGTACTCGTGGATGAACAAGCACCTTGGACTTGGGTTGGAAGAACCGATCAAAGAACTCGATTGGAAACCGCTCACCGCCGAGGAGTACACGGTTTGGAACGACGAGCATCCCGCGCCACCCAAAGGCGACGACTATGAACGCAAATTGCTGAAGCAAATGGACCAGCGTGATCGGGCGGCATTGTTCAACCACGCTCCCGCAAACGAAAGCGAAACGGAAACGTACTTTGCCACCGTCCGCGCCGCTTGGGAAACGTTGATCGGACGTGGCATGCCAAACGCCACAGATATTGAGCGAACCAATGTTTGGAAGGAAACGCGGGCGAACTACATCGAGATTGGTGACCTGCTCACGCTGAAAAGCAAGGGCGAGCAATTGCCTGTCGTGTCCGTTTATCCGAAGTCGGACAAATGGAACAAGAAAGTGATGTTGTGGATTGATGGCCAGGGCAAATCGGGAATGTTTCCCGGCGGTAAGCCTCATGCCGACTTGTTGCGGCTTGTCGATGCGGGCTATGCCGTCGTCGCAGTCGATTTGTACGGCCAAGGCGAATTTGTCACCGATTCGGAGACCCCATCGCAAAATCGTACCGTGAAAAACCCACGTACCTTTGCTGGCTACACCTACGGTTACAACGACACGATGTTTGCCCGCCGCGTTCACGACATCCTGACCGTCACCGCATGGATTCACGGCGACGAGCATGAAGCGAAATCGCTGCAAGCGATCGGCGTCAATGGCGGTGGCCCCTTGCTCGCCGCAGCACGTGCGATTGCGGGGGCGCAGATCGCAAGTGCCGCGATCGACACCGAGGGATTTCGCTTCGCAAGCTTGGAGGATTGGCGGGCCCCTGATTTTGTTCCGGGAGCGATTAAGTACGGCGACTTGCCAACGTTATTGGCATTGTCCGCCCCGAACCGACTCTGGATCGGTGGCGAGAAGGCCGCCCCCGCGATCCTACAGCAGGGCTATCAGGCGGCGGGCAAACCCGATGCGGTTTCCGTTGCCAAAACGGAAGCCGATGCGACCACGGCAGCCATCGATTGGATCCTGCAGTCGCGATAGCGCCAGCGGAGACGTTTTGGGCCTCGGTTTTAAGCGTCTCCAGGCGTCGTTGACTGGCGAGACAAAAGGAACCGTTTTCGCTATCCTTGCGGGCTAGAGCAATTTGAAAATTGACGTCGGATTCCAAGTAGGGCCGGTTCCCACCGGCCAGCTTGTGATTGGCGGGCTTGTGATTGGCGGGCTTGTGATTGGCCGGTGGGAACCGGCCCTACATCCCACTTCAATTTCGCATAGGCTCTGGCCTGCACTCCTAACCCGAAGCGTCAGCGAGGGACCGAGTCGAGTGAGCTGTTCACTCGCTTGCCCGTGGGGTGATGAAGTATCCAGGCTAGCGGTGGGGATCGGCGTCTTGTTTACCCCAGACGCCGCGCCGCGGCGGAGCACTGCCGATCTGCTCGCCCCTTTTATACAACGACTTGCTTTGGAGCGACGACGATGAAAGCTGCATTTATTGAACAAACCGGTCTCGCTTCGTCGATTCAGTTCGGCGAAGTGCCTGATCCTATCCTTCAAGCGGGGCAAGTGCGGGTGCGTGTCGGCGCCGTTTCGGTGAATCCGATCGACTTGTACATCCGCAGCGGCGCCGTTGCGATGGAACTGCCCAAGCCGTTCATCATCGGATCGGATCTTTCCGGTACAGTCGACGCGGTCGCAGATGACGTCACGCGATTCAAACCAGGCGACCGAGTGTGGGGAATCCAACAAGGCCCAGGCGTTCACCAGGGGACGTTCGCCGAGTTGTGTGCGGTCGACGCAAAATGGCTTTATCCGATACCGGACGAGGTACGCAACGAAGACGCGGCGGCGATCGCCCTGGTCGGTGTCACGGCACACTTGGGAATCTTTCGTGAAGCCCGACTGCAACGTGGCGAAACGATTTTTGTGCACGGTGGAACGGGAGGCGTTGGGTCCGCCGTCGTGCAAATGGCTAAGGCGATCGGCGCTCGCGTGATCGCAACGGCCGGGGGTGAAACAAAAGTGAATTTGTGTCGCGAGTTGGGGGCCGACGAAGTCATCGACTACCGCGAAGGCAATGTCGCGGAACAACTACGCAAACTCGCACCCGATGGTGTTAACGTGTTTTTTGAAACACTTCGCGAACCTGATTTCGACTTTGCCATCGCTGCCATGGCGCCACGTGGGCGAATGGTCGTGATGGCGGGCCGCGATGCTCGGCCGGTATTTCCCGTCGGACCGTTTTACGTCAAAGGTTGCTCGCTGCACGGTTTTATGCTGCTCAAAGCGAGTGTGGAAGAACAACAAGCGGCCGCCGAGGACATCAACCGCTGGTTGGCCGCCAAACAAATTCGTCCACTAATCGATCGTGTGATGCCGCTCCGCGACGCGGCCGAGGCCCATGCGTTGCAAGAAAAACAAACGCTGCAAAATCAGGGTAATTTGGCCGGGAAATTGGTGCTCACGACGCGTTGAAATGCGAAAGTCAATCGGTTGCCGACGTAGGTCGAACGCGAATGTATTGGTTCTGAATCACGGCCACTGCCCAGCCAATCACGCTGGCGAAAATCGTGGACAAAATGTCGGGCGGCCATAGCTCGACAGCAAGGATAGCGCCCAATGCCGCATAGATGTAGCAGCGGAGCACGCCACGGATTTGATCCCGCTGGATTAGCAAGACGATAAAAAATGCAGGAACGCCTACAACGAACCCCAGTGTCGTACCGGCAAACGGCAGATCCCGAAAACAAGCAAAGGCAATCGCTGTCACGGGAAATGCGGCAGCGAATCGACGTAGCGACATTCGTCGTGATCGTAACAACGTGGCCCACCTCATCACGTCGAAGCTGTTGAACAACAAAGCCCGGGGGCACGCGGCGCACCCCGGTTTGAGTGTGCAATCATACCGACCAACTCCCAACGGGGGTGAACAATCTTATTTGGGTTGCAAATCAGGAAGAACACCATCGCAAGGATTCATTCGAGGATTCGTTTCATCGGTAGTGTGAAAAATATGTTTCCACGTCCTCTTTAGCAAACCACAACGTTTGCCTCTTTGCTCAACGCTCGACCGGCAGCAACTGAATTGCGTCCAAAATCACAAATCCATCGGTGTCGGCGTTGGTGATGGTAATGACGGTTTCCATGTCACTGCGGAGTTGGACGGTGCCGATGGGACGGAGGGGTTGCCCCGACGGCAAGGCAATGGTTTGATCCACAATCAGCCTTGTTTGCTCAGTTCCCTGGGTCACGATCACGGGCACGTTGGTGGCCCGGGTCGGGTGCGCCGAGTAGGCCATGCGCAGCTCGTATTCCGCGTTCTTCGTCGCCGTGAAACGGAAGCGGGCCTGCGCTTTGCCATCGGCCGTGTGGTCGTCATGCACGTAGCCGCGGCCGACGTGCGGTGAGAAGAGCATCGAGTGTTTCCAGGTGCCGCTAAGTTCAGCCGCTTCATCATCCAACACAATGCCGGGCATTTTTGCCGGATCCACGATGACCTCGTCCAAAATCCCCGCGGGAATTTCGAGCACCTGTTTTTGTTCAAGTAGTCGCTCACGCAACTCGGGATACGGAAGGTCTTGAACCGCCACTTCTTTATCTGCTGCCATTGCCGCAGCGATCCCCGCGCTCTGGCCGAGAATCATCCAGGTCGGTTCGACCCGAATCGAAGAAATAGCGACATGGGTGCAGGACAGGGCGACGGGAACCAATAGATTGGAACACTCGTGGGGCGTGGGCAGGATTGCGCGATAGGGAATGTGATACGGGTAACCGTGACCCTTTCCCTTCATTCGTACGGGAAAGATCGTTCCTTCGTTAATCACGCCGCCGTCCTTCAACGCCACTCGTTGGCAATCGTGAGAATCGATTGGAAAGGATGACACGATGATCGGATCTTTCTGTTCCTGTTCGACCAGAATATCTTTCTGGCTGACCACATACATGCCCTTCATGCGTCGTCCTTCGCGAACGTAAAGCTGTGGCGAGAAGTGCCCGTATTCGGCGAACTCATCCTTGCACAGCCCCAACCGCGCGTAATGTTTACGCACTGAATCGGGGACCGCCGGATCCGTGGTCAGGAATTTGTAAAACTCGAGCGTGTATTGTTTGTGGGCTTCCCAAATTTGTTGACGTTTCTCTGCGTTGGCTTCACTCCAACCATTACCCATGCCGACCAGACCGAGCGAGAACTGGCCTCCGATTGAGTTGTTGCCATCAAATTTTCCGCCGGGCACCTCGTACAAATCGAAGCCGACGCCGCTGCCGTTGTTTCGCAGGTGGCGGCGAACGACTTCAAAGCGAGCGGGATCATAGTTCGTTGGTTCGGGCATCGGCACCCGATTGTCACGGTCGGCGGTGAGGCACAGCCGGAAACTGTAAACCATCACATTGGAGTCGCCTTGGTCGACCGGGCCGGCATCGGTGGTGGTGACGAGCGGCATCGGTTCGCCATCGTCGTCGAGTCCGGAAATGTTCATCTTCGACTTGGGATACCGTTTCCCCGCTAACGATTCGCCATATTCGCTTTTGCCCTCGCGTCCGATCGTCCAGCTGACTCCCGCCGCGGCCATCAAGTCGCCTTCGTACGTTCCATCGATAAACACCTTGGCTGTGAAATCACCGTCACGCGTCCGCAGCGTTTTGATCCGTGAACCGTCCTTGATCACCGACTCGAGCACGCGTTCGGTCAGCACCGTTACGTTCGCCTCGTCGAGCATTTGCTGGGTCACACGCGCCGCGACGTGCGGTTCGTAGGACCACTTGCTTTGGTCTTTGGTGCCAACGTGGTACGGCAGCGTGATTCCGCGTGATTGATAATCTCGTTCGATGCGTCGATGCCATTCATCAAACAATCCCATCACCGTGCTGCGGACGGTTTGATTGGAATCGCTAAAGCACAGGCCTCCGGTGTTAACGCCTCCCACGTGGCGGGTTGGCTCAAGCAGGATCACCGAGGCCCCTTCGCGTGCTGCAGCAATCGCCGCACAAAAACCGCCCGGCGTAGCGCCGTAGACCAGCACATCGGCTTGGGGGGCGGCTGGACAGGGCGCGCTATAGCCCACCCAAAATGCAACCACCAGCAGCACTCGTCGATAAAAAGCGTGGCGGGGCGTCTTTCTAATCCGAATCATTCGAAGGAATCCCACTAGCGGAGCATGAATCGGCCCAGTCGTTACTCGGTTAACTCTTTGACGCGGAGGTCACGCCACAGCACGGTGCCGCTTTTGCCGGAATGGATTTGCAATCCGAAGAAGCCCTTGGGGTAGCTGCCGTCGTCGACCCAGTGAGCTGCGGGAACCCCATTGAGCCATGTTTTGACCACGTTGCCTTTGGCCATGATGGTCAAACGATTCCAATCGGTTTTGTTCAACGCGGCACGAACGCTTTGATGCTCTTTCAACCACAGCGGATAGAAATAGCCACCACAACTCTGGCCATAGATTCCGCCGGACCAATGCCGGTCGCCGCTGATTCCTTCCATTTCCGCTTGAGGTCCAAAAACGGTTTCGGTCTTTCCGCCCGGTTTGGTTTGTGCGCGAAACATCACCCCCGAATTCCCATCCGCCTCCCACTTCATCTCGCAAGTGAAGATGAAATCAGCGTAGTCGGTTTTGTCGGTGCAAAGGTAGGTGCTGGGAGATCCGGGAACACAGGTGCCTGTTAGCACTCCGTCGTTGGCCTCGAACGAGCACGTGCCCCCTTTGGGAGTCCAGCCGGTCAAATCCTTGCCATTAAACAACGAAGTGAATCCTTCGCTTAACTCCGGTTCGGAGTCGGTGTTTAACAGCATCGCGTCCGTTTTGGGGATGTTTTGTTGGTTTTTGTATTTTTCGTACCAATCATTTTGCTGTGGATCGACTTCGCCAGCGATCACCGCTCCGCTTGCAATGCAAAGGGCAACCATGGTTTGAAAGAGAATCGATTGACGTACCATTTGGATTCCTGAGGATTCTGAAGTTAGCTAATTTTTGATCTGCTTTAGACGATCATAGTATAGCCGAATCGAAACTTCGTCTTAAATCTCATCGGGGCTGGATCCTATTCGTCCCCCCCCCCCTACGCCAGCACTTCACGCACCACATCGCCGTGGACGTTCGTCAAACGACGCTGGATACCATTGTGATAGAAGGTTAATTTTTCGTGATCGATCCCGAAAAGATGGAGCACGGTAGCGTGAAAGTCGTGCCAGGGGACTGGACGTTCGACCGCTTTCCAGCCAAGTTCGTCAGTGCTGCCCACCGCAATGCCGGGTTTGACCCCCGCCCCCGCCATCCAGCAACTGAATCCGTAGCGGTTGTGATCGCGTCCGGGGCCCACTTGGTCGGCCGCGGATTGAGCGAATGGGGTGCGACCGAACTCGGTCGTGAATAACACCAGGGTATCATCCAACATTCCGCGTTGTTTCAGATCGCGCAACAGGGCCGCAACGGGTTTGTCGATGCGTCCCGCTTCGATCGTATGATTCTCTTTGACGTTTTCATGAGCATCCCAACTGGCGCGTGGGCTTCCCGCGATGGGGCCTCCCGAAAACAATTGGACAAACCGCACCCCCTGCTCTAACAATCGTCGTCCTAGCAAACAACGTCTGCCCATATCCGCCGTCGCTTCTTCGTGGATGCCATAATCTCGCTGTGTCGCAGCGGACTCATCGGCAAAGCGGCTGACTTCGGGAATCGACGTTTGCATTTTTGCAGCCAATTCGTAGCTCTTCACGCGTGCCAACAACGCAGCGTCGGCACCGTGGTGGTCAACGTGATGTTGATGGATCGCGTTGACAAATTCGCGAGTTGCCATGTCCGCCACGCCAAGGTCTTGTGCGGGAAACAGGTCGCGTACGGGTTGATCGCCACCGCGAAGCACAACGCCTTGATGATTCGATGGCAAGAACGAACTGCTCCATGTCGACGCACCGGTGTTGGGTGCACCTCGCTCATCGTTGAGCACCACATACGCCGGCAACGTTTCGTTCTCTAATCCCATTCCATACGAAATCCAGCTTCCCATCGAGGGGAATCCGTTGAACTCAAAACCACTGTTTACCAAAAACAGAGCGGGGGTGTGGTTGGCCGATTTCGACTGCATTGAACGAAGGATCGTTAAATCGTCGGCCAACTCGGCGAGATGAGGAAACATATCGGAGATAACCAGACCGCTCTCTCCGCGTGGTTTGAACGCCCAATCGTGTTTGCGTAGTAAGCCCATTTTGCCAAAGAAGAGATCGATTGGTTCGTCGGTTTGCAACGACTTGCCATGCAACTTTGCGAGTGCGGGCTTGTAATCGAACGAGTCGACGTGGCTAAGTCCCCCGACCAAACAAATGTGAATTGCCCGCTTCGCCTTGGGCTGAATCGAGGCTTCCGCTGCGGGGGCAACCGACCGCTCGCTACTTAACATCATCGCCAATGCGGTGGCACCAAGGCCGCTGATGCCCCAATTGAAAAAGTCGCGTCGATCTGTAGCGGGGTGTGCCCGTTCACTCATCCGATCCGTCTGCGAAACACTCGATTTCGACATCACTCGGGCCTTGGTTAATTGGTCACAAAATCGCTGAGGTTAAACAGTCCTCGACACAATGCCGACAAACCATGATTGCGAGCAAGTCGTTCGGAAAGCGTTCGCTCGTCAGGGCTAGGATCACGGCAGATCGCTAATTGCCATGCACGTGTCACTTGCGCGGAAACGTCGCCGGGCGACTCGGTCTGCAAACGCTGAGCAAAGTGATCCGCCATTCGCAACACAAACGCATTGTTCATTAGACTGAGCGCTTGCAACGGAGTGGTGGTCACCGCACGACGTGGCGCCGTGGATGCGGGATCGGGACAATCAAAGGTGTCGAGCAAGGCGCTTCGGCCTCCGCGAGGATTGAAGCGGTAAACCGTTCGTCGCTCGAATGCATCGCCGTTGGCATCGATCGGCTCATAGTACGTGGTGCCATTGTTTACGGTAACCGAGACGTCGACAAAACTAGGTCCCCCCATCGTCTCTTGCAATTTTCCACTGACCGACAAAATCGCATCGCGTATCACTTCGGCCTCGAGTCGATGTGATGTGCCTCGCCACCGCAATCGATTGTTCGTATCGATGGCTTCGCCTTTAGCACGTTGCGAGGGAGAGATCCCCCGGGAAGCTTGTCGGTAGGTTCGCGAGGTTACCATCGCTCGATGCAAAGGCTTCATGCGATATCCCCCTTCGCGAAACTGCCAAGCGAGATGTTCGAGCAAATCAGGATGAGTCGGGCGACCCCCGTTAAACCCCAGGTCGTTGGGCGTATCGACGATGCCGACGCCAAAGTGATAGTGCCAAATACGGTTCACCATCACGCGAGCCAAGAGGGGATTGGCGTCGTTCGTAATCCACTCGGCGAGTTTGCGGCGACGCTCTGCTTCGGGCGCATCCGGGGCAAGCTTGAAATCTCCGGAGAGCCCCGCAATCGAGGCGAGTCCCGCTGGCGCAACCTCTTCACCCACGTTTGCGGGATCGCCGCGAAGCAGCACGTTTGTCTTCACGCCGGGTTTGGCAATCAAGGTGTAAATCTTGGCGTTGGCCTGGGCCGCACATTCGCTTCTTGCCTTGCCCTTCTCCGCCATGCTTGACCGCAACGCCTGGTAGCGGTCGCGCGACGCGGGGTCCAGCGAATCGAGCCACGCTTGTTCGCTGACGTCATTGGTAACGCGGACGTCGCTGCTCGCGGAGGCTTGGGCGGCTTCGGCCGATGGAGGCTCGGGGAAGGGAGGCGTTGCTGCTTTGCGATTCGCCAGCACCGCACGTTTGGCTTCGTTTTCAATCAAAGACAATTCATTTTGCAACGCAACCAGTTCGGAATCCAAGACGTTTAGCCGCTCGACATCGCGTGGTGAGGGTTCGAGTCGTTCCCCGTAGCCAAGGCCGGAGATCGAGGACGCCATTTGATAAAATTCTTTTTGCGAGATCGGATCAAATTTGTGGTCGTGACATCGAGCGCAATGAATCGTCAAGCCGAGAAAGGTTTGTCCCAGCGTGCCAAGCACCTCTTCGAGTTCGTCTTGGCGAGCTAATTCCTTCATGCGGGGACTACCGCCAACAACGGTATTGTGAACCCCAGCGACCCAGAAACCGGTCGCAGCGGCTCCGTCGATCCCAGCGGAGGTCAGGTCGCCAATCAATTGTTGACGCACAAATTCGTCGTAGGGCAAATCATCATTGAGGGATCGAATTACCCAGTCGCGGTAATGCCACGCATTGTTTCGAGGAGCGTTGCGTTCGAACCCATCACTTTCACCAAAACGTACAACGTCTAACCAGTGCCGCCCCCAGCGCTCGCCGTAGTGCTTCGACGCTAATAACTCGTCAACGATTTTTTCGTAGGCGGCGTCCAATGGGGACGCGGCAAACGCAGCGACTTGTTCCGGAGTTGGCGGAAGTCCGATCAGATCGAAAAAGAGTCGCCGGATCAATGTGCGCGGATCGGCTACAGGAGAGGGCTCGAGGTCCGCCGCATGCAAACGATTCCAAACGAATGCATCCACGGGATGACCCACCCATGGATCGTGATCAACGGCCGGCACGCGAGGATTTCTCAGCGGTTGAAGCGACCACCAATCGCGTCCTGCGCGCGTCGACGTGGAGCTCGCGTACGGGTCGATCGGGCTCGTTCCCCACCGTGCCCCTTGCTCGATCCATCGTTTTAACGTCTGTTTTTCATCGTCCTGGAGCGGGTGTTTGGGCGGCATCTCATCAGCGTCCACCCGCGTCCACAGCTCGCTGTTCGTCGGATCGTGGGGAACGATTGCTAATCCACTATCGGATTCCGACATCGCTAATGTTGCGTCAAGAAGCGATAGTCCTCCCTCGGGGTCGGCGCCCGAGTGGCACTCGGTGCAATGAGACACCAAGATCGGCGCGACATGTTTGTCAAAATCGATTTCGGATTCCGTATTGCCTGATTGCGCCTCGCAACGCGTCGACAAACACACGCCGATTAGCAGTGCGAGTGTGACGACCACCGCATGCATTGACTTTTTCATTTTAGGAGATCCCGGGGTGCGGCCATGATGCTCGGTATGCTCGCTTCAACCCTCGATGGGCTTCGTTGTCTCCGACGATGCGGCTTGTAACCCATTCTCCACGTCACATCGCTAAGCGATCAGCAACATTGCTGCGGAGCACTTTATTTTCCAATTGGTCTCAGGCGAAATGGCACTCCGGTTCAGGCCTCGCCATCGATCTTCGTCCTCGACACGGAGCTTCGTCCTCGACATGGATCGTAATCGCTGCAAACGAGGCGACCCTCCCCAGCACGAAAACCGCGCGGCGAGGGAGCTTGCCGGTCGCATGGGGAGGCTGCGTTGGGCAGCGAGGTGATGCAGCGCAGGGAGAAGATTTCATCCTGCAAGTATAGCAGGGTCGCATCGGTTGGGGGGCTGCGCCGCCGCTACGAAATCAACGCCGCGGGAGAGCAATTCAGCGTGAAAACAATTCAGCGGGCGATAACAGTGCTGATTGCGTTGGCGACGAAGGGTCGGCCTCCGCACTCACCGATGTTGGCCGGCTCCGCGGAGGTTTCCCGGCACGCTTCCAAAGTTCCACCTGCTTGTCCTTGGCCTCTCGCAGGTCGGTTTCGGTTTGGGATGCATATTGCTGAGCATCTGCGATCATTTTTGAAACCGTTCCAAATCGCGGATCGGCGCGAACGGCACTCGATTGGCCGATACCGGCAAGCTGTTGCTGGGCGAACGCAAGTTGCTGTTCGAGTTCGGCGACGCGTGTATGCGCTGATTCGACTTCATCAAGTGTTTGTTCATCAAACTCGACCCCTGCAAACGAACGGATCCCGGCGTCGTTCAAAATTTCACGAATGGTCGAGGGGGCGAATAGTAAAGCTAGCATCGCCAGAACCAGGATCAATTCGCGCATTGCCGCGAATCCATCTCTCAGCGATGCGTATTTGTTGGGGTTTGAGTCCGTCATGATGGCATGGCACTTTCCTGGGAACCGAACCGTTTCTCATCTTTTCGCTTATTCGGAGACTCGGCGTCCAGAGCGATGAGGGAGGCTATGGACTCGCTGCCAACACTTTTTGAATTTGTTGCAACCGGTGTTTGTAGTCGCCTGATAATTGTTTGAGCCCACGCAGGTAGGCGGCTTCCTCGCGAAGTCGGGCTGCGAATTTAGGATCCCAGCGTTTGAGGATCAGCGGACCAAACAAGATCGCCGCCTGATGATCGATATCGGCGTAGGCGGGGTCGTTCGCCTCGCCCGCATCGCCGCCAGCAATTTCCGCTCGCTGTAACGAAATCACGGCGTATGGCCAGTGTCCCCAGGCAATTTGTTCTTCATGCAAATGAAAACCGCTCCGCAATCCCCACTGGCGAACGAGTTCATGTTGGCGATTGGGTTGCAAAATAACGTGATCTGGAACGCGGTCGGGGAACGCCTCAAGGATCTTGACGATACTTTCGGCTCCCATTCCACAGATACTCAAGCTGCTCAGCTCGCCGGGTTCGATCACCGCCAAGCCATCACCGAAGCGAACTTCGGCGTTAAGGGCTGTTAAGGCTTGGCACGAATTCTCATACGGTTGCGGCTTGTTCTCGACCGCAATCCCGCGGGCAATTCGCTTGTCGCGCAGCAGCGAAACGAGCAGCCCGCCGTGATCCGAACCGATGTCGCCGTGCGTCACCGGCGCATCACCGCCAGGATTGATGAGCGAAGCGACGGTTTTCAAGCGGATGTCTAGTTTCGGCATGGCAAAATCGTTTACTCAGTCTCCGTCGAGCAAGTTGCCAAAGGAGCCCAGGATCGAACCTTCGCCCTTTCCAGACGGACCTGCGTTGGCCACGATTCGCTCCGACAAACGTCGCATCGGTAAACTTTGTAGCCAGACTCGTCCGTGACCACTCAGGGTGGCAAGGAATAGGCCCTCGCCTCCGAGGAACATGCTTTTCAAATTCCCGGCACGCTCGATGTTGTATTCCATGTGGGGTTCAAACGCGACCAAACATCCTGTGTCGACCCGTAGAGTTTCGCCGTGCAATTCTCGCTCAATGATCGTTCCACCCGCGTGAATGAACGCTAATCCGTCGCCAACGAGTTTTTGCATGATGAAGCCTTCGCCGCCAAACAAACCGGTTCCGATTTTTTTGTTCAGTGCGATCGTCACCTGAGTTCCCAGGGCGGCACACAAGAACGCATCCTTTTGGCAAATCAGATCGTTGCCCGCGATCGTAGCGAGATCGATCGGTATGATTTTGCCGGGATAGGGAGCCGCAAACGCAACGTGACTTTTCCCTACACCGGTGTGGGTAAAGTGTGTCATGAACAGCGATTCACCGGTGATTGCACGCTTACCGACGCTCATCATTTTGCTCAGAAAACCTTTGTCGGGTGACGAGCCGTCTCCCATCTTGGTTTCGAATTGAATGCCTTCTTCCATGTACGTCATCGCACCGGCTTCGGCGATCACGGTTTCTCCAGGATCCAGTTCGACGATCACCATTTGCATATCGTTGCCGACGATCTCGTAGTCCACTTCGTGGCTGCGACGCGCGGGGGCTCCACCGCCGGTGGAGGCCATGGTTCGCGCTCCCGCGGCTACCGGAAACGGATTGACCGGCGCATCATCGAACAACTCGATTGGTTCGGACATTGCGGGGACTTGAAGCATGGCATCGCAGGAGGGGCACTTGACTCGTTTTCCGGCGTAAGTTTCAGGGACGGCCAATTGTTTTCCGCATTGGCAGTGAATGTGAATGGTCATGAGCAGCGTTCTGAGAGATCGGTTGGACGTCGTTGCACTCGGCTTTCATCGGTCTCCGTCGATGAGGCGAGCGATGCCACGATGGCAACTTATTTATAGCGTATGAAGCGATGAATGGTTCAGGCTTGTCCGACCTCGCCACGCATGAATTTTTTGGCGTTTTCGCAGCGGTCCCATGGCGGCGATTCAGCGAGCCCCTTCAGCGATTCCCGCGGAATCGGAGCAATGGGGGGGCGGTCCGTGACCGCTTGGCCGCACCGCGCTCGCGCGCCGTCTCTTCAGACCTCAAGTCAGCCAAGTTCGCTAGGGAAGAACGCGAATAAGAGATTGGCTCACCGATGTCGTTCCGTCATCAGGGCGTTGCTGCGGACGAGATTATTCTCGTTTTGCCGCGGCACTCGGCTGTCCCTTTTAGAGCCATTGGACAAATGACGTGGGATTCAAGCCGTAGCTGCGTGCACCAGAGCGTGGGCCACCGCGAACGCGACGGTAGCGAGATCAAAAAAACGCTCTAGCGAACGGTCAAGCGATCCTTCACGGTGAAGACGCCGGGAGTTTCGATCGCGGTTTGGTATGCCATCTGACGCAAGTAGTAGCTTTCCATTTCGCCGCGAAGCACCACGGCACCGACATCGCCGACCGTTACATCCACTTGGCGAAGCTGGCGATAGCTGCTGGCTTTGAAGTTGCACAAAATTTGGTATCGCAGTTGTTCAACTTCGGTGTTGTCGTTTGCAACTTGCGTCTCTACCGGCATACCCAGCATTGAATCAGTCCTTTGAATGCGAAAACAAAATTTCAGAGTGTGCTTGTGCACTCACTCTGAACAGGCGGGGTCGTCTCATGCTGACGACGTATTCAGGGGTGAGTGCAAGCGGCCAAGCAAGGTTGGCCTGAATGGGAGCAAACATTCTCACACCCCCCGCCCTGTTTGGCAATGGGCAACTGCTAAAAAGATTTAGCATCTTTCGGAGCTAGCAATTTTGATTCGCTGTCCCTAGCGACGATTAATCGCGATTTCTCAATCGCGTTTCTTAATCGAGACGACGAGGACATTACGGCGCGGCGTCGCCCTCTCCCTGCTCCTCGGCCACTTCGGGTTCGGCCGGCGAGTCGTTGTCATCGCTGGCCTTGCTCTCGCCCTTGTCGTCTTTGTCAGCTTCCTTGTCGCTGCCATCCGCTTCGGGCTCAGGCTTCGCTTCGGGCTCAGGTTTATCCGCATCCTTTTCGGCCTTCATCTCTGGCTTAGCATCAGCCTTTTCGGCTGGCGGCTTTTCGCTGTCGGCTTTTTCCTTTTTCATCTCCTCAGCCGCTTTGCGTTCACGCTCGAGTTCTTCCGCTTCGAGTTCTTTCTTGCGGGCTTCGACCTTCCGCTTTTGGGTTTCGCGGACCGTTTCGTAGACTTCCGAACTGGCTCCGCCGTCGTTTGACATCATCTCGACGAACGCAATGAGTGGGAAATCGTCCGACAATTCTTCGCTGTCGATCGCGATCGAGTAACGGCGAATCGACTTCATCAAGTCTTCGGCCGAGTCATCGATGGTCAAGATCGGATAGTCGTCAAAGATCTCGGCCCAAATGCCGAACGCTTCCTCATAGAGCGAGATTGCGTTGTCAAGTTCGGCGGCTTCGTTCGCTTTCTCGGCTTCGAAAATCAAGCGTCGCGCTTTGACGGTTCGCTCTTCTTGTTCGGCCAGCGACAACGTGTCCCAGTAGGGATAGTTGATCTGTTTGCGGTAGCCGTCTGTCTTTTTCTTCCGCTCTTCGAGGTCAACAATTTCGCCTGCCAATTCGATCGCTTGGAGTCGCACCTTGGGATCAGCTTTCTTAGCGAAGTCCATGAGTTCCGCATAGGAATTCCAGTTCAAGTCCGACTGGCCAAGGATCTTCTCGAGCTCTTCGACGCGAAGCGCCTGCAAACGAACCAATTCATCGAGTCGCCCTAACTTGATTGTAAACGGCGATGTCGTCGGCACACTTCGCTCACCAAATTCACGCCAACCCGCCGAGGCTAATTGCCACGCACTTTGCGCGCGATCATCGAGTACGCCTTCGGACTCGATCGCTTCGGCGTGCTTGATACGCCACTTGGGACCGGTTTCAAAGAAGTTCAGCGGGGTTTGGCGACGGATTTTGACTCCCGAGTCAACAATTTCGTAGCCGTGGAAAAGCCACAGTCGACCGACCAACCAATTGTCGGGTTTGAAGTAAGGACCACGGGCATCGGGGCTATCCACCGCGATCCCTTGTTCCATCAACGATTCATGAAGCGGCTCGTCGTCGGAGAACAGTTTTCGGAACTGAGTCTTCTCGTCGGCCATCCCCATTTTGTTGCCATAGAACCAACCGGTGTACCAGACCAAGCGGGGCGCGTTGCGATTCTGACGCACTCCTTTGGACAAGAACTCGGTTCCTTCGCGGACCATTTCGTAGCGTTGACGATAATCGTCGAACTCGGTGGAAACGTTGTAGGCAAGGTTGTGAGCTTGATGCTCCCAAACCTTGTCAAAGTGAGGCTGCAAGAGTGCGATGTTGTTGAGCGTCGCTTTCAAACGATCCCATTCGTGAAGCACCTTGTAGTGGTGTGCTTTGTTCCAAAGCAACGTTGCCGCAACCCCACGAAGCCCCAACGAGGCAAGCTTCATGGTTTCGCTAGCAGGACTAATCTCACCGAGGTCGCTTTCGGCGATATTAAACTTGTTACGCATCTCGGCAAGTTGACCACCGGAGTCCCCCGTGCCCCCGCTCGGTTGCCCGAGCATGTACAGCGGAACGACCATGGCCAACAGGATGACGAGGTAAACAAGTTTGCGATTGAGGACAGTAGTACGGTTCATGCCGCGATCTCACGCGATTTCAAGAAAAAGTAACTGACGAGAAATGCCAAAATGCAGTAGCCCAGGGTGGCTGCGGCATGGCGTGCCAACAACGCGCCAAAAATATCAAAGCCGCTCGCCGCGTATTCCGCGGTGCTGACCATTTTGGGCAAGTTGGGGAGTGCGGTTGCGACGGCATCGAGTGAATACACGATCCCGGCGTCCACCGTCTTGATGACTTTGCCCGCCAAATCGTCCACATCCAATTGGGTCGTCATCGCGTCTTGCCTGAGGATGCGCACCACCGACTCGATCGGTCCTCCACCTCGCTCAATCCCCGAGTCGATGTAATGACGCGTGTCGTACACTTGCTCGGCCGAGAAGCCCAGCAGCACGCACGCGGCGGTGGCGACCATCGCGACCGGTCCACTGAGGAACGTACTGAACATCACGCCGAAGGCGACGATCATCGTCATCTGTAACCAAATCGAAAGGTACGCTTTGGTTAAGTTCCAAGCAAAGCTGTTCTCGCCGGGACGTAGGTAGACGCCGCTCTGGGTAACGCCCAAGTATTGGCTGCGATCGAGACAACGAATTTGGACCAGTAGTTGGCCGTTTTCATCAACCAGATCATCGAACACATTGAGCATACGGGTTTCGTTGCCATCGGTGCCTTCGATGCTCAGTGGCAAGATTTTTTCGTCGACGGTGTACTCGTCCACGATAAATGTGATTGGATTACTGCTAATCGCTTTGCTCGGATGCTTCATCGTGATCGAGCCACGAATCCCGGTGACAATATCGCCTTTGTAAGAGCGATAGGCACGGATCGACATGTCCAATGGCAGTCCATCTTCGTAGCGATCAGGCGTCACATCCGAAAACAGGAACTCGGCAAGCCCGAGGGATCCCCCTTCGATATAGCCATGCTCGACGCGCCGTGGTCCTGAGGTGACCCCCACCAAGCGAGCAATCCCTGCGCTGGCGTAGCCCTCTTGGACCTTTTCCTGACCGACGTCGATCCCGGTGTCCTTTTTGTCGCCTTGGCGATCGTAGAACTGGACCTGGCCGTAAGAAGGAATACGTGCACGCAGCCCGCCGGTAGCAGGTCCAATCGTGAACGTCCCATCATCGGCGCGAGTGACCACATGGCGATGGCCGCGAACCATGTCCGTTAGCCCAAGGCCTCCGGAATCAGGATCGATCGAGAAGGCGTGTTTATGGCCGCGAACGTAATCGGTTTCCCCTTCGAGTCGCCCGTTACTTAATTCGCGTACGTCGGTGACTTCGAGATGGTTATGACGCAAGCCTCGGGTGACGAACAAGTAGCTCGCCAAACCCATCGGAACCAGCATCATCGTGCCCACGGCGACAAAACCGAGCATTCGACCGAGCACAATTTCGGTGGGACGCACCGGTTTGGTCACAATCGTATAGATCGTCTTGCTCTTGATGTCCGCAGGTAGCGAAAACGCACTGATAAACAACGCCAAAGCAAGGATCAAGTAGTTCGTCGCCGTTAAAACAAAGCTGATGTACAGTCGTGCCGGATCATCGCTTTCGGGGTTCAGGTACCAACCGGCAAGCAGCAAACCGGCCACAAACAAACCGACCACGAACAAGACTTTTCGCCGGATCGCTTCCTTGAACGCCAAGCGAGCCAACGCCATCACACGGCGAGCCGAAGTGCCGGGCAAGTCGAAGCGAACCAAGTCGCGAACCGTCCGCGCGACCGAATAAAATCCTTCACTCGGCCCATAGCGGGCTGCGGAGATCATGTAGCCAATGATCAATCCCAATAGAATCGCGAGCACGAGCAGCACAATGCCTTGCAGCAAGGCGCTTTCGAGGAATGCGTTGGGACGGACAAGCCATTCGTAGAATGACCAAAAATCCTCTGGTTGTAGCGTCATTGACCCGCTTCCTCCGACAGACCACCTTCGGAAGTCACGCGACGTGCTCCTGGGCGGTTTTCACTCTCGCGAACAATGTTCAGGAACAGGTCTTCCATCGTCGCGGTTGGATTGTCGATCGACTCGACCGTGCCACCGTGTCGTTTGATGACTTCGGCGATCTCGGTCTTGGCCGCTTCGCTTAACCCGCGAGCATGCACTTCGGTGATGTCTTGGACCTTCAACAGATCCGAGACGCGACCGAGTTCTTTCAATTCACCTTGGTGCAAGATCGCAACGCGGTCACAAACGTCTTGGACGTCAGCGAGTTGGTGGCTGCACAATAACACCGTCTTGCCTTGATCTCGCAGTGCGAGAATCAAATCCTTCATTTCGCGAGTCCCGATCGGGTCGAGCCCGGTGGTCGGTTCGTCGAGCAAAATTAGGTCGGGGTCGTTAATCAACGCCTGGGCCAAACCGACCCGGCGTGTCATCCCTTTGCTGTATTCGCGAAGCTGGCGATGTTTGGCTCCTTGCAGCCCCACCAACTTGATTAATTCCTCGACCCGTTGCTTCCGTTGAGCCCCGGACATGTTGAAAAGTCGGCCATAGAAATCAAGCGTTTCTTCGGCGGTCAAGAATTTGTACAGATAAGATTCTTCGGGCAGGTAGCCGATCCGCTCGTTCTTGCTCGTCTCGGTGGCGTCTTTGTCAAAGACCAGCACGCGGCCGCTGGTAGGGAACAATAGCCCGAGAATCAATTTAATTGTCGTCGATTTGCCGCTACCGTTGGGCCCCAGTAGGCCGAAGATTTCGCCGCGGCGGACCTCAATATCGAGCGATTTGAGCGCGTGGACCTTCTTGCGGCCCCAAAAGTCGCGGTAGATCTTGCTCAGATTTCGGGTTTCAATGACCACCCCCGAATCGGTGTCCGCAGAACTATTCGGAGCGGCTTGGTCGGCAGACTCAGCGACCGCAGTAGCATCGGTATCCACGAGCAAACGCTTTCTGTGTTGAGAAGAAGAAAAATAGGATCATAACGAGGTGCATCCCGGTAAATAAAAAGCCGGGATCCGAAGGTTTTTACGATACGGCGGTATCCCGTAAAGGGTTCGGATTTTTACCGCAGGTTTACCGCAAGAAACAGGACCCCAGGGCCGGTTAGGCGGCGATGATCGCCCAGGCGAGTCGCGGTGAAGCGAGAGCGAGCAGACCTAAGGGAGTCGTTCGGTTCGCCCGGGGCAAGGAAAAGTCGGGGCGAGGGGGCGTGAGCATCGGGGCGACCGAGCGAAGCACCACGGATTGCCAATTCGCTATCCCAAAGCCTAAAAAACACATTCTAGCTTCGGAAGTTAGAGCCTTCGGAGCCCTTACCGGCCGCGATCGCTTGTCTTGATTTCTTGTCGCGTGTCGTTTTGCGTTCATGTCTGCCCCCGGCTACCAAGACTCGCTCCGTTTTCTCTACCAGCGGATCAATTACGAGCGGATTTCCACGACGCCCGCCCGCTATCCATTTCGGTTGGGGCGGATGGTCGAGCTCGCCGAACGCCTCGGTTTGGGGGACTATCTCTATGCGAATGCCCTGCGACCGCCCAAGCCGGTGATCCATATCGCTGGCACCAAGGGCAAAGGATCGACCGCTGCGATGGTCGCCAGCATTCTTGCCGCCGCAGGTTACCGGACAGGCTCGTACACCTCGCCCCATTTGAGCGACCTCGAAGAGCGGTTCCGGATCAACGGAATCCCCTGTGCCCCCCACGAACTCGTTGCGTTGGTCGAGCAAATTCGCAACGTCGTGGAGGAAATGGACCGCGAATCAGGCTCGGCACCGACATTTTTCGAGCTGACCACGGTGATGGCGGTGCTGCATTTCCAGGCCCAGGCGTGCGATGCCATCGTGTTGGAAGTGGGCCTCGGCGGGCGACTCGATAGTACAAATGTATTTGCGTCGTCGGTCACCGCGATCACCAGCATCGGATTGGACCACCAACAGGTGCTCGGAAATACGATCGCCGAAATTGCGACCGAGAAAGCGGGCATCATCAAGCCCAACGTCCCGGTCGTCTCGAGCGTGGTCCGGCCCGAAGCGATTGAGGTGATCCACGCCGCGGCGGCAAAACAAAATTCGCCCCTCTATCAATTAGGCGAAGCGCAACTCGGCGAAGGGCAACTCGGCGAAACGCAATTGGGTAAAGGGGGATGTGCGGTCTCGCCGAGTCGTCACGATTTTACGGTTTCCAACGAGAGGCACCCCGAGTGGGGGTCACAAATTCATTACCGAGGGCTCACCGCACCGCTTCGCGACCAGCGCGACGTGACGTTAGCGATGGAAGGTGCCCACCAAGTTCGCAATGCCGGGGTCGCAATTGCGGTGGTCGACTTGTTGTCCGAGCACGGTTTGGCGGTCCCTGAGACCGCATTCGATTCGGGGTTGTTCAAGCTGAACTGCACTGCTCGTATCGAGCGATTCCAGCTCAAAGAAGGGGGCATCGCCTTGGTCGATGCTGCCCACAACGACGATTCGGTCGCCGCCTTGATCCAAGCCATGGACGCTCGTTTGCAGGGGCGGCCGGTCACGATCGTGTTTGGGACCAGTCGAGACAAATCGGCTGAATCGATGCTCGCGTCGCTGGCCCCCAAGGCCGCCCACCTCGTGTTGACGAAATACAGTGGAAACCCTCGCTATCGCGAGCCCACGGAAATGTTGCCGATGGTGCCAAGCGATTTTCGCCAGCATGCGGAAGTCGTCGAGGATGCGATCCAGGCTTGCAAACGCGGCCTTGAACTGGCAACCCCCGAGGGCGTTTTGGTGATTTGCGGTTCCTTCTTTCTCGCCGCCGAGGCGCGGCAATGGATCTTGAGCTTAGGCGGTACTTGAACCGAGAATCAGTTCGACGTCGCTAAGGGGCAACTCAAGCTGTTGGCTGATTTCCTCGGACGTTAATCCCGAATGATGCAGTGCCGCGATTCGCAGCTCTAAGACCGAGCGTGTCTGGGACGCATTTTTCACTTGACGCAAATCAACTTGGTTCGCGTCCGCAGCCGGACCGGGGGGGAGCGTCGCCAAGGTATCGATCCGCTCGTCAAGTTGCCGCATCAACGTTTGCACGACCGCGATCCGTGTATCCAATTCGGCGGTCAACTCTCGTTGCAGGTCGAACATCGCGACTTGCCAGCGCTGAGTCTCCGCAGGAGCATCGGAAAGGGGCGCCACGGGGTCTTTCCGCTGCTGGATCGCTTTGAGTTCCCGGTGGGTTGCTCGCGAGTCTTGGTTGACACGTTTACGCAACGCGATTTGCCGGCGTGCCAGCACCCAGCCTAACATCACAAACCCAGCCAACATCAAGAGCTGAGCCTGTTGCATTTGGGCTAAAATTGTCGTTTGCATTCTTTACCCAACAAAACCGTGTTACCTAATCAAACCTCTCTGAGCTACGGTTATGATTAGATCGACCGATCCGCCCCAGCATCATTGAAACTTTTCATTTGATTTCGTTTCCCCCGACTTTAGCACTCCTTTCGCCTGTCGCGGTTTTAACGAAAATGAGGAGCATGCTTCCCCTCTCCTCACGTACTCGCTAGTTCAAAGTTCGATGCCCACTTCGTGTGACGCCACCCTTCAATCAAGCAACGATACACCGGTCCGAGTGTGGCACGCGACCAGTTCCTCGGAGGTGCCCGGCCCGGTCGAGGCGTTCTGTCATCAATGGCTCGACGAATCCGAGTGTGAGCGCGCCGAGCGATTTCGCGTGATGACCAGCCGCAACCAACATATCGTCGGCCGTGGCATGGCGCGACACTTGTTGGGCGGCTCCGAAGTGCCCGCTCGAAGCATCGAGTTTCATGCGTTGCAACATGGCAAACCCGCGGTGAAATCGCCCCCGGAAATCGCGCAACCCTTTAACATCGCACACACCGATGGATTGGTGCTTTGTGGCATTGGTCATACGAAGCATCAATTGCTTGGGGTGGATGTCGAACGACTCGAGCGGCGAACCGATCCCGAATTAGCCACCCGCTATTTCTCGGCTCCGGAAATTGAGTACGTTCATTCGTTCGCCGACGCCCGCAAACGCAAATCGGCATTCCTGCGAGTTTGGACGCTCAAAGAGGCGTTCATCAAAGCGATCGGGACCGGATTGCACACCCCGTTGTCCGATTTTGCATTTGAAAATATCGACGATGACACACCGACCATTCGCATGCTCGATCCGCGATTGGAGAGCGATCAACAGTGGAGTTTCTTCTCCTTCTATCCTCGCCAGACCTTTATCGCGGCGATCGCAGTGGCAACCCACCCGGATGATCCGCGGGTTTCGATGCAGCTTAGTGATTTTGACGAAGTCGTGGCCCAGCACGCTTAACGCAGGTCGTTGTTCCAGGTGGTGGCGTACTTGATCACGCCACCGGTCAAACTCGCGAGACGTATTGGCCACTCAAGCGTCGTACCAGCGAACGCATCTCCAGTACGCTGATCGTGGCCAACACTCGATGGGCGGGCAACTCGGTTTTGACAATCACCTCGTCGATCGGAGTGCTCGTTTCCCCCACCGCGTCGAGTACCGTTCGCTCGAGTTCGTTGAGTAACAAATCGGCGCCGTTGCGAATCGATTGTCCCTCGCCCATCTCGATGGGGCTGCCCA
This sequence comes from Novipirellula galeiformis, assembly GCF_007860095.1. NCBI lineage: Bacteria > Pseudomonadati > Planctomycetota > Planctomycetia > Pirellulales > Pirellulaceae > Novipirellula > Novipirellula galeiformis. The sequence goes on from NZ_SJPT01000012.1 coordinate 79,023, forward strand.
TCGGTCCGATTCCCTCAAGTAGATCTTCGATGGTTTGTACCAATTTGGCTCCGTCGCGAATCAATTGGTTGCATCCTCGTGACATGCGGCTGGTCACGGGGCCGGGCAACGCCATCACTTCGCGGTTCAGCTCGCACGCTAAGCGAGCGGTGATCAGTGCTCCACTGCGATCGGGCGCTTCGATCACCAACGTCGCCAACGACAACCCGGCGATCAATCGATTGCGTTGTGGAAACGTTCCCGCGTGTGGTTTGGTGTGAGGAGCATACTCGCTGATCACGGCCCCGTTGGCGGCGATTTTTTCCGCCAACGGTTTGTGCTCACTGGGGTAGATCTCCGCAAGTCCACTGCCGAGCACCGCGATGGTTCGGCCACCTCCATTGAGGGCCCCTTCGTGTGCAGCCGAATCGATCCCGCGCGCCATTCCGCTAACGACCGTGACGCCAGCGCGGGCCATCGCGTAGCCGAATCGCTCGGCTTGCTTCAAACCATACGTCGTGGCATGCCGAGTGCCAACGATCGCGACCGCAAGCTCATCGTTCGCCAGGATCTCGCCATGGACAAACAGAATCGGCGGGGCATCCGGAAGATCAAAAAGGGAAGGGGGATAATCGTCGTCGTCTGCGGAAACAATCGCCACGTCGTTTTGACAGCACCATTGGATCATCGAGTCGACATCGACATGATGTGATGCGGTCCGAATGGCATGGGTCAGCTTGGGGCCGACTCCATAAACCGATGCGAGTTGCGCGTCCGCCGCGTGCAAAACTTGCTCGGCGGAACCGAATTGCTCCAGCAGCGCGGATAACGTTCGTGGCCCCATGCCGGGGAGCATCGAAAGCAGCAACATGGTTGCCGTTTCCGCACGAACGATTCGTTGCTTCGGGGCGTCGGGGACGGCTGAGGCGTCCGAGTGGACTTGTGCTGGGCTGACGGGCTCGGACCGGGCGGGATCTGGCGGACGCTCGCTGAAGGTGCTCGCCCACAAGCCGTCGTCTGGCAGCGGTTCGTCTGGCAGACCTTCGTCTGTCAGACGCGTGGCTTGCTCGTCATCGTCCCGCGGCGTCGGTTCGGATCCCATTATCCCGGTCCCTGTCGGAATGGGGCGCGGGGGGCGGCGGGGCGGGGCCGCAACGGATGTGACCTGCGCCGCGCCGCGTGGTCCTGCGATCGATGACGCGAAGTGAGCATTTCGCATCGAGGGTAAATCCAGCGCATGGGCATCCCCTAACTCTCCACAGAAACGAAGCGAAGAGAGTGACGGGCGATCGGTCGACGTCACTCGCAATGCGTCAAGTACACTGCGTCAAGTATAAAGAGGCAGGGCGGGGAAAGTCGAGTCGCAAATCAAGTGGCGTCGTAATTCGACTCCGCCTCAACGGAATCCCGCTCCACGGTTTCCTCTCGTGGGAATCGATAAAAGACTTGGATTGCCACGACCAACGAAATCGTGATCAGCACCGCTCCGGCTAAAAAGGGAGCTCCAGGGATGGCCGCTGGTGCGTGATCGCTGGTGAAATACTTGAACAATCCAGCGGTAAAAAAGAGAGGAGCGATGACGTTCGTTAAACTGACCAACGAGGTGAGTGCCCCTTGGACCTTGCCCTGATCCGACTCGCTGACCGCGCCGGTAATCAAGCTTTGAATCGCAGGCCCTGCCAAGCCTCCGAGCGATCCGAATACGATCACACAGGGAATCATCCACGCTTGATCCGCCAAGCCATAGCCCGCGAATGCGATTGCCGAGACGAGCGTTCCAAACAGCACGGCGTTGCGTTCTCCGTAGCGTTTAATGATCGGGCGTACCAACCCGCCCTGGACAATGATCGCCATGATTCCGACCAACCCCAACGCCTTGCCGTTCGCAGCCGCGTCCCAATCAAACCGATACCCGGTGTACAGAACCCAGACGCTTTCGAGTCCTCGTTGGGCGAGCGATTTGCAAAGAAACACGACCGTCAATCCGACGACAAACGGATAAACCTTCAATTGCCTTAGCGTGCGGAACGGGTTGCCGCTGGAGAGTTGAAACTCGCTGCGGTTTTCCTTGGGCAAGGATTCCGGCAACACAAAGTAACCGTACATCCAATTCAGCAGCGCCAAGCCGGCCGCCAAGAAAAACGGCCAGCGCAAGTTGTAGGCTCCCAGCATCCCGCCGAGCGCTGGCCCGATCGTAAACCCAAGCCCGAACATCATCCCGACCAAGCCAAAGTTCCGCGCTCGGTTTTCATCGGTCGAGACGTCGGCAATGTAGGCATTGGCCGTTGTGATGCTCGCCCCCATCACGCCGGCAAGGAGGCGACCGATGAGCAGCCACCAAATATTAGGGGCAAAACCTTGGATCAGAAAATCGATGCCCAGCCCAAACAGCGAAACCAATAAAATCGGCCGACGTCCAAAGCGATCCGAGAGCGCACCGAGGATCGGCGCGAAGAGGAATTGCATCAGCGCGTACATCGCGCCGATCACGCCTACATAAAAACTGGCGCCTGATTCATCTGCTCCAATCAACTCTTGAATCAACTCGGGCAGAACGGGGATCACGATCCCGATGCCAAGGATGTCGATAAACAGCGTCAGCAGAATGAACGCGATCGCCGCCTTGCGCTTTTGGCGCGGCAGGGAGGGCGAAGGCGTGTCCGGATCCGGGAAATCGTTATTCAAGTCGCTCAATAGAGTCTCTTCAGTTAGCAGAGGCTCGGAGGTGCCTCATTGAATGAATTCAAAATGTTCGTTGGCGAAGTCGTGACGCCAAGCGGGATCGCTTACGAAGTAGCCGAAAACCAGCGAGCGACTTGCCGCAGTCCCGTTGGGGGATCGTGCTGTGGCCAATATTCTAGTCCCACGTAGCCGTCGTACTCGGTCGCACGAATGGCGGCAAAAATTTGCTCGTAGTTCAATTCCCCCGTCGTTAACTCGTGACGGCCGGGGTTTCCCGCAGCGTGAAAATGTCCAATCTTGTCGATGTTTTGCACAAGGTTGTGAATGACATGCCCTTCGCTGATCTGTTGGTGGTAGATGTCAAATACCACTTTCACCCGGGGGCTATTCACGGCATCGATGATTTCAAAGGCTTCCTCGCTACGGATTAAATAGTAGCCTGCGTGATCGACTAATTCGTTTAACGGTTCGATCACCAGCGTCACGCCGGACGATTCGAGCATCGGTGCCGCTTCACGCAATCCATCGATCAGCGATTGGTGTTGCTGCTGACGCGAGATGCCTTCGCGAGCGTCACCAACCTGCGAAATCAAAACGGGGCAATCAAGCTGCTTGGCGGCGGCGATGGATGCTTCGAGTCCGGCCAAATAATCGCTGCGCTGTGCAGGGTCCACCAGCGAAATGAACTTCGTGCAGCAGGCCGAAATCGCCATCCCCTCGGCATCACGCCACTTTCTTAGTTCGTCGAGATCTTTCTCCCACCAACACCAAAATTCGAATGCCTTGATTCCTGCATCCGCCACCGACTTCACCGCGTCGCCCAAGGGCACGTTCTCGAACACGGCATCAATGCAAACGGAGGGTTTCAGGTGGTTGGGCATGGGATTCTAGTGGGAGGATATCGCTTCGCAGGAGGCTCAAGGTTCCCGAAGCGTTTTTGAGTTCGTGTCGTCCGTGACGATGACGCAGAGGCAGGCTGGTTCCTGGTCGAGCAACCATCAACCAAAATCCTAGCCGAGCATCGCAACGCGCTGCGGCGAAAGGAGCCCCAGGCATGAGGAAGGACTCCGAAGAGTCTACACGAATGCGGACATCCCGCACGAGGGTGCCGCAGGATGCCCGAGTGGGTACCGGGCGGGGGGGAGCTATGGAAGGGGGAGATCAAGCAGGAGCTTGGGAGCCTCGTCTGAGCCGCGTTCACGGCTTGTAAAGGGCAACAATCCGTTATCGGCCCGCCCTCCCGCGAGGATCAGCGTTACGGAGCCGGTTTTCGAATCGCGTATAAACTCGGTTAGCACTTTCCCATCAATCACCACTTGGCGGTCATTGCCGTTGGACCGCTGCGACAATGCTTTTTCTGCTAAGACCGGCAATGAGCTCAGCCCCAGTTTTGAATAAGAATTGTTCCAAGACAACGCGAATCGACCCGATTCTTGCCATCGTTCGGCGGCGGGAGTGTCGACTCCATACAATCGCAACGTAGCATCCGAAGGCCGGTCCTCCCCAGGCAGCGTCAGCACCAGGTGGGCATCGACGATCTTACTGCGTTGCTTTCCGACCGCACTGAGATCGAATCGCATGTAGGCATGCTCGATCTCTGCGCCATTGCGAGTTTGAACCGCGATCCCGTGATTCAACCCCAGCGGATCTCCGGCGCCACGACGAACCGACGAATCGGCTCCATTGCCATCTGCGGAGCTGATCGCAATCGTATTGACCGCAACCGTAGACTTTTTGGGTTCACTCGCGGCATTCCCTTGCGGGCCGAGGTCTTTCATCGCGGTCGAATCGGGTGGCAATTCGGACGCGGCGATGGACGAGGGGTCAGCCGTATCGGACTGCGGCGCCGACATCGATGTCATTGCGTTAGACGCCTCGCTCTTTACTTCTTTCGGGGCGGGTTTGTCTTGCTTGGGAACTGGCTTAGGGTCGCTGTTTTGGCTTTTCTTCTCTTGCTTCTTGGCGTCTGCGGTGGGCTTGGCTGGTTTGAGTGGCGGCTTCGCAGCAGGCGCTGGTTTCGTTTCCGGTTTTGCTGCCGGCTTGGGCGCTGCCGGGGGCTCTTCACTCGCGACGTTGGTTGCGGGGGCGGGACCGCCGGACGCGCTCACGGCGGAGTCATTCACGTCGGAAACCTGAGCCACCGAACCGGAGGGGGGCGTTTCGGTCCGCCCCGAGAATGCATAGATGGCAATCGAGATCAACAGCAACGTCAAGACTCCGATCGCAACGAACGGCCATTGTTGTTTCCAATCGATCGATGACGAGGCGTTGGCAACGGGCGGTGTCGCAGTCGGGCTAGCCGGTCGACGAAGCGGCGCCACCGCCGCGGCCGTCGCTGGGCCGGAGGGGGTTCCGGGCATCGTTGCGGGCGGCGGCATGCCGGGAAACGCAAAGGGATCGGGAACCTCTTCGGGAACGAGCTCAATCACGTTGTCGGCAAACAGGTCGTCTTCCTGTTTCTTGTTGACGACTTCGCTTAGCCCAAGTTGTAGTTTGTTGATTGCCAGCGCGACCTCGGACTTGGCGTGGCACTGCTCGGTGACCCGTTTAATATCTTCGACGACTTGCTTTGCCGAATGAGGGCGGTCGCGAGCCTCTTTGGCTAACAATTGGTGAACCAGTTCCACCAACGGCGCAGGGATCGTGGGGTTCAGTTCGCTGATTTGCTTGGGCGTGTGTGACAAGATCGCGATCAATTGTCCCGACACGGTCGAGGACGCCAACGGCAAGCGGCCGGTGCACAATTCGTACAACACCACACCGAGACTGTATAAATCGCTGCGGTCGTCGAGCGGGTCGGTGCGTGCTTGCTCGGGTGACAGGTATCCGGGGGTTCCGATCACGGAGCCGGTTCCCGCAATCCGATCCATCGGAGTCTGGGCGAGCGCGAGACCGAAATCGAGAATCTTGACTCGTTCACTTCCCTCTTCGATCCAAATGTTGGCCGGCTTGATGTCGCGATGGACGATCCCTTTCTCATGGGCCGCCGCTAATCCTCTGGCGATCTGTTCCGCAAAATCGAGGATTTTCTCGTAGCCCAGCTGAACCTTTTTTAAGTTAATCGCTTCAAGCGTCTGCCCCTTCAGCAATTCCATGGCCATGAAGGGGGTGCCATTGCGCTCGCCCACCTCGAAGATCACCGCCACATTGTCGTGATGGACCGCCGCCATCGCGCGAGCTTCTTCGATAAATCGGGCCCGGCTATTCGGGGTCGCCGCGATTTTTTTGTTCATCACCTTCAAGGCGATCGCCCGTTTCAGGCGTGTGTCTTCGGCGCGAAACACATAACCCATCCCTCCCCGGCCTAGTTCGCTGATCACTCGATACGAACCGAGTATCCCCAGCTCGTCGGGCTGGGATGCAGGAGTGAGGAAGTCGTAAGTTTGTTGAGTCGTATTCATAGATTAGCGTTGAGAACAACAAACCGCGTTTGTCCGCCCCGAGGGGGTAGTTTAACGCACCAGAGCGTCCAAATGTGTAAGGATTCTGGCAAACCTTAGTTTAACACGATGCAGTTGAATTGTTTTGCCAAAACGACGTCAATCCAGCAATCCCAGCCCCCGGTGTGGAGCGAACCAGACCGGGATCGTCATCGCAAACGCAAACCCCATGCCGCTTGGACGCGTTTTCGTTTGCGGATGCTTTGGCGCAAGCGAGTCACAGGTCGTCGCGGATCGTCGCGGATCGTCGCGGCGGCCCTGTCCGGGCACGCCCCCTCGCCGCCCTTGCGTAGCCGTGAAACGGTTGTCGCCGCACGGCGGGGCCGGCAATGGGAATCGGCACCTGAACGACAAATCTGATTGTCGAAGTCGGCTAACACGTTGCCGACGATGCGTTGTCCAGTGATACTGTCAGACCGAGCCTCCCGGCTTTTCGAAGCTCCACGCAGGCGTTTCGCAGCGGCCTCGCGCCGCAGACCGATTTCCGAGTTTCCTGTGGGAAGCCCTCCTGCACTTCCTTACCCTCCAGCGAAAAGAATCAAAATGAAAATGCGGTTCAACCTAGCGATTGCCGTTTTTTGTCTGGCATGGATCCCATGCCCCTCCCTCCGAGGCGACACGCCGGACGCGGCGCAAGCCGGTTCGGCCAATCAGTTGACCGAGTCGGAAAAGCGAAGTGGTTGGGAGTTGTTGTTCGACGGCGAGTCGACCGATGGATGGCGAAACTACAAGCGTGATCGCGTTTCGGACGGTTGGAAGGTCGAAAACGGAGCCCTCGTTCGTCATGCCAAAGGAGCTGGCGATCTGATCACGAAGGAAAAGTTCGAATCATTCGAGCTGTCGCTGCAATACAAAATTAGCGAGGGGGGAAACAGTGGAGTGATGTACCACGTCGTCGAAGGCGAAGGGGCACCCTACCATAGCGGCCCCGAAATCCAGGTCCAAGACAATGTCAAAGGCAGAGATCCGCAAAAGGCGGGATGGCTTTATCAGCTCTACAAACCAGGTTCCGCTCCTGGCGAAAACGCGCCGCTTGACGCGACCCGCCCCAGTGGCCAATGGAACGAACTGTACCTCCGCATCTCCAAGGACCAATGCACCGTGTGTATGAATGGAGTGCGTTACTACAACTTCAAAATCGGGGATGAGACGTGGAAACAGCGTGTCGCCGCCAGTAAGTTCGCCAAATGGGACGGCTTCGGCGAGGCCGGCGAAGGTCACATCTGCCTGCAAGACCACGGTGATGAGGTTGCGTACCGCAACATCAAGCTCCGCCGCTTCAAAGACAACGAACCGGTTCCGCAACCGATCGACAGTAAATTGGGGATGCGCAGCGTGTTGGCATTTCCGAACCTGCAATGGGACCAATGGGAAGGCATCAACGATGCGGGCCAAGTTCGCCCACTTCGTTTGATCGAGTTGACCTACGCCAAAGGGATGCCCAATCGTCTCTACGCGATTTCGCAACGAGGCATGATTTGGTCGTTTGAAAACAAGGCGGATGTCAAGCAGTCCCAATTGGTGCTGGATTTGCGTGACAAAGTCTACGACTGGCAAAAGCCGGGGGCCAATGAGCAAGGCTTGCTCGGGCTCGCGTTGCATCCTGAATTCAAAGCGAACAAGAAATTTTACGTTTACTATTCGCTTGCCAATGAGAAGAAGTCGATCCTTTCCAGCTTCACGATGTCCAAGGACAACCCAGCCCAAGCGGATCCTGAGTCCGAACAGGTTTTGATGGAGATTGACCAACCGTTTCAGAATCACAACGGAGGGAGCATTGAGTTTGGCCCCGATGGCTATCTATACGTTGGACTCGGCGACGGTGGGTATCGCAACGACCCTTACGGCGCTGGACAGGACCTCTCTAAAATCCTTGGGAAAATACTGCGTCTCGATGTCGATAAAGCGGCCAACGGAAAGGCCTACGGCATTCCCGCGGACAACCCGTTTGTGAATGTCACCGGCGCCTTGCCGGAGATCTATGCGTACGGTCTTCGCAACCCTTGGCGAATCGCCTTTGATCCCGCTTCGGGGCGGTTGTGGTGTGGCGATGTCGGGCAAGAGCTTTGGGAAGAGGTCGATGTGATCACCAAGGGCGGCAACTATGGCTGGAGCAATCGCGAGGGGAGTCATCCCTTCGGCAATCGTCCATCGGTGGCCGGCGTTAGCGAGCCGATCGGTCCGGTTTGGGAGTATGACCACGAGATCGGAAAGTCGATCACCGGCGGCCGTGTCTATCGCAGCGATCGTCAATCGCAACTGGCTGGCCGTTATCTGTACGCGGATTACGTTACCGGCACGGTTTGGGCATTGAGCTACGATCCCGAAACGGGCAAAGCGACGCGCAATGATCAAGTGATTCCCGACAGCGTCCCAGTATTGGCGTTTGGCCAAGACGCGGCCGGCGAGGTCTATTACTTGACCAACAGCGTTCGCGGTGAATGTATCTATCGCTTCGAAGCAGCCGAGTAAGCAGCGAAGCCACCCCGGCTGACGCAAACCCAGGCCTGTGTAAGGACGGGCGCGTGTGAGCAAGGGCCGGCTGAGCGGGGCCCATGTAAGCAGGGGCCCGTGTAAGCAGGGGCCCGTGTAAGCACCGGGCCCCGCTTGACTCATGAAACTTCAAGCGGCTCTGTGAAGTTGTCTTCAGGGTGGTCGATGCAGGTCGGTAACAGTCGATTGGTATAAGGTCGGTTCGCGGGCGCCTCGCCCGCGAACCTAGGAACCGAACGACCTACCTTGGCCTGCTTAGTACCAATAGACGCCGAAATTGCCGAGTTGGATTCCGGAGCGGCCATACCCGTAACCGTAGCCACGTCCGTAATTTCCGTAGTAAGGCCGGCCTTGGTAGCGGTAGTACTGGTTGCCGTATCGCGGGCTGCGATACAGTGGTGCACGGTAGCCCGATCGATATCGATCTTGCCAACTATGGTCTTGATGGCCTCGATCACGACGGCCTCGATCCCAGTCGTGATTCCGATTGCCACCACGGCGACCACGGTCCCGCTGGGCCACCAACATCACGCCGCTGTCGGTTAGCTCGTCGCTCGCGAGGATCTCCGATTCGTGTGGTTGAGGTCGTTGTGACAAGTCGTTTTCGTCCGCTGCAGTGGCCGGAGGATCGCCAGCGTTGCTCAACGCTTTGACTTGTTCCTGCAACTCGCGGATTTGGCGTCGCATTTCGTCTAGCGTTTCATCAAGCATCTCCGTTCCTTCGTCGCCATTGCGTAGTGGAGACGCCATGGTAGGGGCATCCACGTTCGGTCGCATGGCTTGACGCAGGAACTGGATGGATGCGTCATGCACATGGCCAAGCTGGACCGGCATTTGCGTTTCCTGTCCGTTTCGCAGGATCGTCAAATTCAACTTGGATCCAGGCCCCAAGTCTTCGACGCTGGCGATGAACGATTCAATGTCGGCAATGGCTTGATCGTTTTGCTTGACGATCGTATCGCCGCTACGAAGCCCCGCCTTGGCGGCTGGGCTGTCTCGCATGACTCGTTGGATTTGCACTCCCTTGCCATCGGTCGGCGTCAACATCACGCCCAGCCACGCTTTATGGCTTTCGGGTTGCTGCTCCTGTTTTGATGCCAGCATCAACTCGGTTTTCTGTTCTTGACCTTGCCGCCACGTCGTCACGCTCACCTGCGTTCCCGGTTTCATCTTGGCTAGCGTTTGGATCAATTCCTGTGGCGAAGAGATCTTCGTATCGTTAACCGCTAGGATGTAATCGCCTTGGCGAATGCCGGCTTCGGCCGCGGGGCTGCCCCACACCGTGTCCATCACGCACACCCCGTCTCCGGGACAGGAGCCGACGATGACCCCCAACGCTGGCGACTCATCCTCTGCGTGTTGGTTTATCAGGTTGGACGATTTCGGATCAGGTTTGCTTGGCTGTTCAGCCCGTGTTTGTTGTTCAGCCGATGGCTGCGGAGCCACCGGATCGTCCGCCCAACCCGGCGTAGCGACGGTGGCTCCGGAGAGAAGGGCGACGCAGACTCCGGTCGCCGTGACCGCGGTCACAAGAGAGCTTGACGATTTAAACCATGTTTTGCGCATCTTGAGTTTGCTCCTTGGAAGGGATGGTGAGGTCGAGCTGCGGTCTCCAACATTGCAGACGCAGACGAGACCTTTGACGCTTTGATCAACGCCGCAAACACCGTGCCTGATTGAATGGCTCTGGGGCCAACCTGCTGAGCGTGATTCCGCCTTGGCCATGATTCCACAGGCTTCGTTTCCGTTTATCCCTGTTGGCGTAGGGGACAAATCCTGCGCACGCATCAATCCTGCGCACGCACTAACAACGTCAACTTTTTAATCGTCTCGTTCGCATCGTTCCGTGCGGGATCGGTCCGTGCGGGATCGTTGTGGAGCATCAGCGGCCTGCTAAATCGCCCCGGTGACGCGCATGAAAAAAGCCGAGTCGTTTGACTCGGCTTTCTCATTGGTTGAACGCTTGTTTCAAGCGGTTGGCATCGATCCGCGATCGACAGGGGCGATTACAGGATGTCGAGCAATTCGACTTCGAAGACGAGCACTTCGTTGGGGCCGATCGCGCCTTGGCTGCCGCGTTCGCCATAGGCGAGATCCGAAGGAATGTAGAGCATCCACTTGTCGCCCACCTTCATTTGTTGAAGTGCCATTTGCCATCCTTGGATGACTTGGCCGACCATGAATTCCGCTGGGGTGCCGCGTGAGACCGAGCTGTCGAATACGGTTCCATCGATCAGCTTGCCGGTGTAGTGAACTCGCACCTTATCCGAAGCGGTCGGCGACGCGCCTTCGCCCGCTTCGATCACGGAGTATTGGACTCCGCCTTCGAGGGTTTTCACCCCTTCTTTTTTAGCGTTTTCCTTCAGCCAAGCTTGTCCCTTCTCTTTGTTCTTCTGCATGGCTTCTTCTTGGCGTTCGCGGAGCATGGTCTCCATCTTGCCTTGGACTTCACGCAACTGCTCATCAGCCATCGCGGGCTCTTTGCTGGCCAAGCCATCGGTCAGGCCTGCGATCAAGGCATCGAAGTTCATGTCTTTGGCAAGGAAGCCTTGGCTGCTCATCTGTTGTCCCAGGGAAACACCTAAGAAGTAGCCGATCTCGTCAGCGGGCTTCTCGTATTTTCGGGGAGTGTCTTCTTTCTTGGGGGCGTCATCTTCGGCCATCGTCGGACTCGTCAAAAGGGAAAAAGCGACGAGAACCAACCCGCCAAACTGGAGAAACGTACGTGTTGAAATCATCAGGTGGGACATGGGTAGGGTTTCCTGGTTTTAAAGAGGGGGTGTCGGCGTGTATTTATACCTAAGCGATTCACTTTGCGTTACCACGCTAAGCAAGGTTTCGCGTTTAAGGAGCCAAAGCGATCGCAGCAAGGATCATGCCGCCAATCACGGCCGCCACCGCGGCGATGCGTCCCCAGCTGACGTCGACTTTTGAGGCTGGGTGGAGCCGAGCGTGAATCCGCTGCTCCAGAATCAGGCGTCCTTTTTCGGTCACCGATTCGGCCGCCACGTCGTGGCCCGATTTTTCACAGGCCAATTCTTCGTGTAAACCGTACTTTTCGCCTATTTGCAGCATCACGCCCTGGACGGCTCGAGCATTGAAGGGGCGATCTTCGGGCTTCTTTTCCATCAAGTGAGCGATCACTTGGTCGAGCTCGGGAGGGCACTCGGGTTGGAACTTGCTCACCTGCGGTGGCTTGGCGCGAAGGTGTTGCTCAAATAGCTGAGCGAAATTTTCACCCAAGAACGGCTTGCGCCCCGTCAGCATCTCAAACATGCAGCAGCCTAGTGCGTACAAGTCTGTCTTGCCCGAAATCATCGCGTCGCCCGTGATCTGCTCAGGCGACATGTAAGCGTGTGTGCCGACCGTGAGACCGGTGGCGGTTAAATCGCTGTCGTGCAAATCTCGAGCGATTCCGAAATCGCCCAATTTGACCATCGCCGATAGGGTCAGAAAGAGATTGCCCGGCTTCAAATCACGATGGATCACCCCGTGATTGTGGGCGCACTGCAGCGCCGATCCCACTTGCCGGGTAACGTCGACCACCTCTTGCCACGCCAGCCGCCCGTGAGTTTCGAGCAACTCGTGCATCGTGCCGCCTTCGACAAGCTCCATGATGTAATAGAGCTGGCCGTCGTTCGCTTCGCCACCGCCATAGGAGGCGATGATGTTGGGGTGCCGCAAACGCTCCAGGACGCTCATTTCACGACGAAACCGAGCCCGGATTAACTTGTTGCCGCTAACCCCAGGATGCAGTTTCTTGATCGCAACGCGCTCACCGGATTCCTTATGAATCCCCTCGTAGACCGTACCTACCGTACCGACACCAAGAATGGTCCCTAGTTGGTAGTCGGAAAATCGGGAAGATGGCACGTTTGTCTCGGTGAGGCCGTCCTACACAGTGACAAACCGTGCTAGACAGCGATTTTTTCGATCTTGACACGGGTGTGCAATTGGCGATGCCCGGTGCGACGCTTGCTGTGCTTGCGGCGACGGAACTTTTGGATGTAGATCTTCTTGTCCTTCTTAGGACCGATCACCGAAGCGATCACCGAAGCTCCATCTACAGTGGGCGCACCAAGCTTCAAGCCGTCGTCAGCGCTGACCGCGAGGACTGTTTCGAAGGTGAATTCGGAACCTTGGGAAAGATCGCGAAAGTCGATGTCAACTTCCATGCCAGGTTCGACGCGGTATTGGCGGCCACCATCTACAACGATAGCGTACATTTATGCACTCTCAAGTGAATTTAAGCGTAAGGGCGGTTTGTCGAGCGGCGCAGTGTATCGAGCGATTCAGACTACGTACAGGCCTGACTTGACCGTTCGCGGCTGTTTTTTCAGTCTCTGCTCAATATTGAACGCTGCAAACCCTTTATTCGTCGCGAAACGCGCCGAGGATGAGGCGATCGGACGTCCCGGTCCTAAATGTTGGGACTCGCAGAGCCCGAGTGACGCAATTCGCAGCCAAAGGTGAGCCCCGATTGGGGTGACTAAGCTACGATAAGGTCGGCTTAAGGGAAGCGAGGCCGATGTTATGGCCCCCTTTCCGCCCCCGACCCTTCGCCTCATCAACGGACCACCGATGGCCTCCGAATGCTCATCCAATCGACGCATGTCCTGCTTTTTCCTGCTCGCGATGGTCTCGATTTTGGCATCGTCATGGCTGCTCCCCCGAGCGGCAACCGCCGCGGATCGGCCAAATTTTGTCTGGATTATGTCGGAGGATAATTCGAAACATTACCTCCGTCATTTTGATCCCGATGGGGCACCAGCACCTCAGATTGAAGCCTTGGCAGCTCATGGGATCACCTTTGAGCGGGCATTTTCCTGTGCCCCGGTCTGTTCGGTCGCACGGACCACCCTGATCACATCGTGCTACGCCCCTCGCATTGGTACTCAGTTCCACCGTCGGTTCAAGCTCGCGGCGATGCCCGCGGGGGTTAAAATGTTTCCCGCCTACCTCCGAGCGGCCGGCTACTACACGACCAACAACCGCAAGCAGGATTACAACGCGGAGCTTTCGGATGACGTTTGGAGCGAATCGTCCAAGCATGCGTCATGGAAGAAACGGCCTGATGAATCGACTCCGTTTTTTCATGTTTTGACGTCGACGTTGTCGCACGAGGGGAGTCTCCATTTTCCTGAATCGGCCATGGCTGAGCCCACTCAAACCGATCCCGCTGCGGTCAAACTACAGCCTTACTTTCCCGACACGCCCACGTTTCGCTACACCCGGGCACGCTACCACGATCGCATCATGGCGATTGACGACGTCGTTGGGAAAGTCGTCTCGGAATTGAAAGCCGCTGGCGAACTTGAAAACACATTTATCTTCTACTTTGGCGATCATGGCGGCGTCCTGCCACGCTCCAAAGGCTACGCCTACGAAGCCGGGCTCCACGTCCCGCTTGTCGTTCGCATCCCCGAGCGATGGAAAGATTCGGTGTCTCGCGATCGAGCGAGTCGCACCGCTGGCTTTGTCGAGTTTGTGGACTTCGGGCCGACGGTGCTGAACCTGGCCGGCATCAAGATTCCCGCTGGCATCGATGGGAAAGCCTTTCTAGGCAAAGGGGTCGACGCGGCCGAAGTGGACTCGCGAGAGGAGACCTTGGGCTACGCCGACCGTTTCGATGAAAAGTCTGACCTGGTGCGTTCCTTGCGGATCGGCAACACCAAATACATGCGGCATTTCGAGCCCTTCTATCCTGATGCATTGCAAAACAATTATCGCTACAAGATGCTCGCCTACAAAGAGTGGCGGACGATGTTTGCCAATGGCGAGTTAAGTGGCACTCAACGCCAATTCTTTGGTGCCAAGCCGACCGAAGCCCTCTTTGATCTCGAAAGTGATCCCCATGAAATCAATAATCTCGTGGGCGATCCCGAGTCTCAGGGGACTCTACGAAAGATGCGTGCACGGCTCAACGAACGTCTCAAAGCAATGCCGGATTTAAGCTTTTTTCCCGAAGCGGTCCTGTGCGAGTCGGCGATGCACAATCCCACCGCCTTTGGTCAACAAAACCAAACTCGGATTGCCAAATGGATTGACATCGCCAACCTCGCGTTGCTGCCCTTTCGCGATGCCGAAGCGAAAATGCAAGAAGCGATTTCAAGTGACGACCCGTGGGATCGTTATTGGGGATTGATTGCCGCGGCGAGCATTGGACGCGATGCGAAGCCGCTGGTCCGCATGGTGCGGGAGCGGTTGTCCGACGAAGAGCCGCTTGTCGCCCTGCGCGCGATCGAGTTCTTGGCAATCGTGACCGACGAAGATGTTCGCCCCGCGTTGTATCGAACGATCACGCGAGCGAGTAGCGAACCCGAATTGCTGCAAATGCTCAACACGACAACCTACTTGAACGATTTCTTTGGGGATCGATTGACGATCGATGTGCCGCAATTGAAGTCAAGCATCAAGCTTGAGAAGCGGGGGGACGTCAAAGACCGTTTGGATTACTTTTCGGCAAAGTGATCGAGGTGTCGGCCGTGATCGAGTGGAGGGTTCCGTGATCGAGCGTGGCATCACTGGGATGAAGCGTGATGCCGGAGATGAAGCGTGCTGGTGGAGATGAAGCACGCTGGTGGCGGATTCAATCAACAAGCTTCGCCGCTGCCCCCAATCGCAAATGATCGGTTACCAAAACTTCCACCACGGTTTCGTTGGCGGAGGCGGTGTGGCGCTCATCCCCAGCACCCCATATTCCTGGAATTCACCTTTTTGCACCAGCGCGACCTTGATCATCGAGGCCTTGATGAGCTCATTGAGCAGCCGATCGGTTGACTCGTTTTTGCGAATGTGCAACTTGCATCGGAATTGCTTCGATGCGGCCATCATGGCGGAGATTGCTTCGCGTCGGCCCGGTGTGTTACCAAAGCCGGTGATCACAAACGTGCTCTCCCCACGCTTTTGGCCAAGCACGTCGGCAAATTGATAGAAGCCCTTCTGGTCCTCTAATTCATCCCAGCCGTGATACTGCTCCTGCATCGTGATTCTCCCATCAGTCGAGTCTCCCGGAACCTGCCGGTGAAGAACCGGAAAGCAGCGTGGTCAGGAAAGCGGTGCATCGATCCGAGGCAATGCCGCTTGCCTTCAACTATCTTCGGCGAGACGGACTCCCCGATGCAAGCGATCGGGGAGGCTGGGAGCTTATTTCGAGGCGAAAATCACCTGGACGCATCAACACTCTTTCAACTTGCCATCACTCAGTTCGCGGCGTTGTTGGAGCGCTGAGGCAAGCGTATGGCTATGCGTGACCACGACCAAAATCACTCCATGCCGGGTCGGCAAATCAAGCAGTAATTCGCTCACCGAATCGGCGGTGCGGCGGTCCAGATTCCCTGTTGGCTCATCAGCCAAGACCAACGAGGGACGCATCAACAGTGCCCGTGCAATGGCGACTCGCTCACGCTCGCCCCCAGAAAGCTCGCTGGGCAAATGCCCTCGGCGATCGGCGAGACCGACACTTTCGAGCAGTTGTTGGGCGTGTTGGAATCGCTCCGGTCGAGGGCTCCCTTGGGCAAGGGCGGGGACGAGAATGTTCTCGAGCACCGTTAACTGAGGCAACAGGTGATGGTCCTGGAAGATAAAGCCTACATGTTGGTTGCGAAAACCAGCCAGCTGGTTTTCGTTCAAGGCAAACGGGTCCTGGCCATCAATGCGAACGCTGCCATGATCGGGAACATCGAGCGTCCCGAGAATCTGAAGCAGCGTGCTTTTTCCGCAGCCACTCGGCCCCACAATCGCCAGCGAATCGCCAGCGGAAAGCGACAGGGAAACATCACTCAAAACTTGTAGCGGTTCGCCTGCGGTCGGATACGACTTGGCAAGATGCTCCACCACCAACGTACTTTGGGTTTTGTGTGTCGCCATCAGTTTATTGCTTCCCTTTGATTTTGCCAGAAGTTTGGGGGCCACACCGACGCGGCTCTCTAGCGTGTCAGCTCGCTTGCACACAGCGACAAGCTTGCGATTCCATAAAACGTGTATTCGACATCGGTTGTGTCATCAAGCGACAATGCGACAAAGCCTCCGGGGCTGCGCTGCATCATCATCGCAAACTTTTGCATCGCAGCCACATTCACGACCGACGTCGCGTCGAGATCGACGAGCGTGATCAATCCCGTACAAGTGCTCAACAAATCGGCGAAGGGGATGCGGGTATTTGCCGTCATTCCTCCTTCATCCGATTGCATTTCCGACAAAAACTCGATCGTGGCGGTATGGTCCATCGTGTCGAGCCGGCCGAGCGCTTTGAGCGTTCCAATCGCAGCGGCCGTCGGATTCACTCCGGGCCGTTTTGCCGCACGAATCTCGAGGAATCCGCCATCGACATGAGCTTGCGACGCGAGGAAGCGAACGATGTCATCGGGGTTCGGTACCGGCACTTCGATCAATTCGTGACACAATACCGACAGGAACGTTTGGTAGGTGCTTCCCGCTCGGCCTTCGGGGGTTTTTGCAAAACCGCCGTCTCCGGTGCGAAGCGTGGAAAGCAACTGTGCGATGTTGTGACGCCACGAATCATCATCGTCTCGGATCACCACCGCGCCGACGGATAATTCGCAAATCGCCGCTGCAAAGACCAACGAAATCATATCGATGATCGATTCGCGTCGCTGCATCCGGCCGCGCAGGAAGCTGGCCGCTCGCTCGCCCACCTCGGGAGTCAAGCCATCGAGGATCCACAAGCCACGCAGCGCAAAGGCCGTGTAGTAAGGATCGCTCTCGCCTTCACGGCCAGCAAAGCCTCCATCGGCACGCTGCTGCGCGACGAGCCAATCGGTCTGAGATTGGCGAACCTCAGGCGATAAATTCAACGCTCCGATTGCCAAGCGGAGTGTTAATTCATGCAGGTAGCTTTGCGGGGATTCGTGACCGCTCACGCAGAGCCTAGCGGATTGAAGTATTGAGGCTCTTGCCCCTCTTTCCACTTGATGTTGCAACCAATCGAAGGGACTTGCGTTTCGCTTGGTTTCTCGCCGCCGAGTACCGCATCCAACGCGGCCCGCAGATCGGCGCCCGTCACTGGCACGTCGGTCTTGGGACGACTGCTGTCGAGTTGCCCACGGTAGGCAAGTTTCACGTCTGCATCGAACAAGAAAAAGTCGGGAGTGCAGGCCGCGTGGTAGGCTTGCGCGACACTTTGATCGGCATCAAACAGGTACGGAAACGCGTAGCCGCGCTCGCCCTTTTCTTTCACCATCGCCTCCGGCCCGTCATCGGGATACTTCTCGGCGTCGTTGCTGTTGATCGCGACGACCGTGACACCCTTGGCCATGTATTCGTCGCTCAGTAGCTTCACCTGCTCGGCCACATGCTTGACGTAAGGGCAATGGTTGCACATGAAAATGACCAACAATGCTTTGCCGCCCGCGACGTCCGCCAGCGATACTTCACCTCCGCCACATTCAGGTAACTTGAAGTCCGGCGCAGCGGTCCCCAGGGGCAACATGGTGCTTGCAGTTCTTACCATTTTAAGTCCAATCCTCGTGTCAGGTCGTTGGTCAGCTCGTCGCTGGTGAGTCCAGCGAGTCTCTACATTCGCATAAAAAATGGACGGTGGAATCCCTCCTCCGCCGCTTATCGCCCGCGTTTGACTCGATTGGCATGGCGAGCGTTCAAACGCGTCGCCGTCATGCCCCTATCGCCGTCATGTCACTGTTACTGTCGCGGTCGTGTCACTGTCGCGGTCGTGTCACTGTCGCGGTCGTGTCATTGTTGCGGTCATGTCATTGTTGCGGTCATGTCATTGTTGCGGTCATGTCGGTCGCGGTCATGTCGGTCGCGATCCGCTGCGGGGGGAGCCTTTCGAAAGGTTGGGCACCGCGTCGTGTGCTCCGCCCCATTGCGAATCTCCCGGGCCGTTTCAAATCGACTTGTCCCGTTTCGAATCTGCTGGGCCCGCGTCGCAGGCCCGTTGTCTCTGCAACTGCCGTTATTTCTGCAACTGCCGTTATTTCTGCAATTGATCGAGCAATCGTCCTGGGCTGCCCATGGCGTGATAGCCGCCATCGACGTGCAGAATATCGCCGGTGATTCCGTTGCTAGCGTCACTCAGTAAGAACGCGCCGGTGTTGCCGACTTCCTCGTGGGTCACATTGCGTCCCATCGGGGCCATGTGTTCGTACATGGTGAGCATTTTTTCGACCCCGGCGGCCCGTCCGGCTAGGGTGCGAATGGGGCCGGCCGAAAGTGCGTTCACTCGCACTCCCTGAGGCCCCATATCGTAGGCGAGGTAGCGTACCGTGGCGTCCAGGGCTGCTTTGCAGATCCCCATGACGTTGTACCCAGGCACACACTTTTCCCCCCCAAAGTAGGTCATAGTGGCTATCGATCCCCCCGGGTTCATGATAGGCTTAGCAGCGTTTGTGCATGCGATCAAAGTGTAGACACTCACATCCATTGCGAGTTTGAATCCCGCACGACTTGTCTCGACGGTGTCGCGAGCGAGGTCGTCTCGGTCCGCAAATGCAATGGAATGCAGCATGAAATCGATTTTGCCGAATTGTTCCGCAGTGTGTTCAAAAACACTGCGGACATCGTCGTCGTTTTGCGCGTCCATGGGGACGAGAAACTTGGCGTTCTCGTACTTGTCCGTTAATTGCGAGACGCGTCGGCGGTTGCGTTGTCGTTCGTCATCCGCCCGATCGGGCAGGTGCGTAAACCCACATTCACCGCCTTGTTCCATAATTTGTTTTGCGATGGCCCAGGCGATCGAATGATCGTTCGCCACACCCAAAATCAGACCTTTTTTGCCAGTGAATTGCATCGTCTCATATTCCTAAAAAAACTTAGCGGTCACTCTTGGAGACCGTGTTACGCAAAGATCGCATCAAGAAGTTCACGCGATCGAATGTTCGCGCCGATTGGCGACGAGGGCCTAGGATAACGCGTTAGTACCATGCTCGTCTATTTGCCTTACTGCAGAGGAGGGAAACCTTTCGATGACCGAGTTGCCTGTGATGAATAAAATCGAAGAAATCGAAGTTGGCTTGTCGTTTGAGATATTGAAGGCTCTGCAAGCTCCATTCTCTCGCAAAGAGTTCCTGCAATCCGTCCTGCCGACGCTGCTGCGTTCGACGGGGGGGGCATTTGGTGGTCTGGTGAGTCAGCGAAGCGGCGCATGGGCTGTGGAGTGCTGGGTGGGCGAAAAACGGCCTTTTCCCAGTGAATTGGTGGGGGAAAGCTTCGACCGCAGCGGTCCCATTTCCGCCAATGGTTGGGTTGCGGTCGCGTTAACGCGTTCGCCCCATCGTGGCGATACGCCTAGTGAAGCCTCGCCCGCATCGGCCTTGGTGCTGCGTCTCTCGGATGCTTCGGGGGATTACGAATCCGCGAAAAACGTCGCTCGGATCCAATCCGCTGCCAATCTGCTTTCGGCGGCGCTGCAACGCGTCGACGCCCATGACCGCAACGTGCGTCGCATTGAACAATTGTCCGCCGTGCTCCGCGCCGCGGCCCAGTGGCAACAACTCGACGATGACGAAGCCCTGTTACAGCGGATCGCGGATACCGCAACGAAACTGCTTCATTGCGAGCGCGCCAGTATCTTTTTATGGGATCGGCGTCGCAAGAAATTGATTGGTCGACCCGCCCTGGGGGTCGAAGGCAAGCCGCTCGAAGTCGATGACCAAGCGGGCGTGGTCGGCGAAGTGCTCCGCTCTGGTGAAGCGAAACTTTGGAATACCAACAGTGATGATGACGAAGCTCGCGTCAATCGCAGCGTCGACCAATCACTCGAATTCCAGACCCATTCGCTCGTTGCCGTTCCGATGAGCAACCCGAGCAATCCGGTGGTGCACGCAGGATCAATCACCAACGCTAACGCCGTGGGGCGTGCCGATTTGATCGGCGTATTTGAAGCGATCAATCACCGCAGCGGCGCGTTCGATCATCTGGACATGGCCGTCTTGTCCGACTTGGCGCTGCATGCCGCAGCGGCGATTCGCAGCATGCAAACGCGCAAGTCGTTGACGGTTTCGCGAGACCGATTGGTGAACGACGCTGCCTCGGCAACGCAATTGATTGGCAATCATCCCTCGATTGACCAAGTTCGCAAAAATTCCCAGAAAGTGGCCGCAACGGATCTCACCGTCCTCGTCTTGGGCAGCAATGGCACCGGCAAGGAAGTGCTCGCGCGACACATCCACTATGAAAGCAATCGCCGAAGTGGCCCCTTCGTCGCAGTCAACTGTGCCGCATTGGTCGAGTCGCTGCTCGAAAGCGAGTTGTTCGGTCATGAGAAAGGTTCCTTTACCGACGCCAGCCAAACTCGCGTGGGAAAATTCGAGCTCGCTCATGGAGGAACGCTGTTCCTCGACGAGGTGGGCGATATGAGTTCGGGGGGCCAGGCGAAGCTGCTGCGAGTGCTCGAAGAGAAAGTGGTGGTCCGCGTGGGCGGCTCGCAAACCATTCCGGTCGATGTACGCGTCATCGCAGCGACCAATCAACCACTCGAACAACGCATTGTCGAAAAGCGATTTCGGGAGGATTTGTTCTTTCGCTTGAATGTCGTTTCGTTGACCTTGCCTTCGCTATCAAAACGGGGAGACGATATTTTGTTGCTTGCCGAGCACTTCCTCGAACACTTTTCCTATCAGATCGGTCGGGCGATTCCCCAGTTTGATGCACTGGCAAAACAGAGGATGTTGTCACACCCATGGCCTGGAAACGTGCGGGAATTGCGAAACACGATGGAGCGTGTCTGCTATCTGTGCAGTGAGGACACGATTTCGGCGGAAGATTTGATGCTAGGTGGAAACGCGGCATTGTCGTCGAACGCGAGCCGGGAATCATCGTTTTTGAGCAATGCTCCGGAGACGCTTTCGGATGCGACGCGAATTTATCAAGTCGCTCACATCGAACGGGCGATCGAGATTTGTCGCGGCAATATGACCGAAGCCGCCGAGCGTCTGGGACTGCACCGCTCTAACCTGTATCGAAAAATGCGTCAACTTGGCATGCCCACTTCAGGCGAGTAGCGATGCAAGCGGGCCGTGCTTCGATGCGCCCGTGCTTCGATGCGCCCCGTGATTCGACTCGCCCGTGATTTTTCCACACGCCCCTGGTTCAACGTGAATTCGCGAGCGCAAGTGCCGCCCGTGCAGGGGCTACGGCGCGATCGCGGCCAAGCGGCTTGAGGTGCCGCTGCGCCCACCGCCTTTCCATTCATTCTCGGATCGCCTAAAAACTGGGCCTCGGAAGCGTAGCGGAAGTCGCACCGACTTTGGTTACGTCGTTTAAATCCCCCTAAATTGCGGCCGAACTTGCGCTCAGCGAGAACCCTTGCTGAGTTGCCTAAGTTCCGCCCACAGCAAGATCGCAGATTGAATTCAAGTTTGTCATGCAAGAACCACGTCACTCGCGTTACGGATCACTGGACTGCATTGTCGTCGATGGAGGCGTGTCCCCCAAAATTCTCGTAGTCCTTTGCCACGGTTACGGAGCACCCGGCTCGGACCTCGCTTCGCTCGCGTTTGAATGGGGCTCGTTGTTGGGCGATGACGTTGGCGATTTCCGCTTTGTCTTTCCTGCGGCCCCGCAAACGCTTGCCGAATTCGGTATGCCCGATGGGCGAGCTTGGTGGCCGATCAATATGGCTCAGCTGGCCCAGCTCGTTCAATCGTCTAAGTTCAGCGAATTGCATGACGCGGAACCACCGGGAATCAACGAGGCCCGCGACATCCTGTGCGAAAGTATCGCGGCGATGAAAGCGGACATGCCAACGCCAACGGTGCCGCTGGTTCTAGGTGGTTTTTCGCAAGGCGCCATGTTGGCGCTCGATACCGCGCTGCGAGGTGAAGTGGATCCGCCGGCAGTCTTGATCCTGTTCTCAGGAACCCTGATTTGCCAATCCCTCTGGGAACCCGTCTTGAAGCGACTGAGTGAGACCCGCGTCTATCAATCTCACGGTACCCTTGATCCCGTCCTGCCCTTCTCTAGCGCAGTGGAATTGTCGCAATTGCTTACCGAAACGGCCAGCAAAATCAAGTTTCATCGCTTCCGTGGCGGGCACACCATCGATGGCGATTCGCTCGAGCAAACCGCGTTATGGATGAAAGACATCAAGGACGTCGAGGCTCTTGAAGGCCATCTTGAAGGTCATGAAGATGCCTAAGGCAACAATCGCAGCGTGCCTTTGTGTCCGCGTTATCGGCATCAAAAGTCATATCCCATGCTCGAACTGCTGCCGTCCGGAATCCAGTTGATCAAGGGGCGATGACACGCATCACGCAGAGTCCAACGGCATACAAGCGAGGGGATGAGCAATTCGCAATGCGTTGCCATCGAAACGACCGCCAAGTTGTACGACGTCATCGCGGCATGAGCCTTTTCTTGCGCCTGCGACAATCCCTGGACGCAACCCTGAATCGTTGCCCGGCTGATCACGTCGGCGTCGTCTTGAATCTTTTTCTGCAACTGAATCGATGTGACCAGCAACTTGCACTGCTCGTCGGCTAAGATGCGAGCCGTGGCTCGGTTGGAGGTGTCCAAACGCAATTCCCGCAGCGCGTTTGCTGACTTTTCGTAGGCATCGGCAAGTTGAATTTGCCTTGCGCTTTCGAAGTTTTTGGGCAATGCATCGAGAAGATGCCCGACAATCAAATGCTCTCTCGAAATGGCTTCGATAAGATTCTCCAAAGCAAGGTCGCAATGGCGTCGCATCTTTGAAATCGTTCGGCGCCCCTGAACCGTCACAGCGATAGAGACCACTAGTAATATTGCAAATAAAAATGCAATGATTTGAATCACAAAGGCCTCTCGTGGTTTTAGGTCTCGATGTTAACTCCTCTGTGGATCGGATTTTAATCCACTGGCTTGTCAATCAAGGGGCGGTCGTTTTACATGGACCGACCCAATCTGAGGGAATAACTCCGTTGTTTTTTAATCTCTGCCTCACCTGCCTCCTCGGCCCCGTAGGTTGCGTCGCAGCAGAGCGATTCGCGTCGCGCGGCAGGGCAGAGGAGGCAGAGGAGGCTGTTCTTTTCCAGCCATTCTAAAAGTTGTATCTTACATGCCGTTTTTGAAACTCCTAGCCCCAGCTTGAATTAGCGGGATTTTCAGCTATCCGTTCCGTTGCGATGAATCGACTTTCATGGCTCGAATGAGACTATAATCCGTTCACCGTTTGCTTCGTCGCTCCTTTCTCACTCGCTCATTAACCTGCATCACACGAACCCGCATGACACGAATCTCAAGCCGGCGGCCGACGCACGATGAAACGACCTCGACCTACCAACGGGAACTGATCCAGCGTGTTCCGGGTGACTGCGTCCTGCAGGCACTCGACCGGCAATTGCATTGCATTGCGGAGCTTGGTAGCAGTATTTGCGCAGATCAGACCGACAAGATTCATCCTCCGTATGGTTGGTCGATTCGCCAAGTGGTTGAGCATTGTGCCAATGGCGAGCGTATTTTTGGCTATCGCATCCTCTGTTTTGCGGCAGGCGATTCGACGGCGTTGCCCGGATGGGATGAAAACGCGTATGCGGACAGCCGTTTCGGGCTGGGAAAGTTCATCCAAATCGTCGACGAACTTACGGCGCTTCGCCAGGCCAACATGGCCCTGTTGAGACGGATTACCCCCAGTGCATGGGATCGCTCTGGGGTCGCAGACCAACAAACCGTCACCGTGCGCGCCCTCGCATGGCTCACAGCGGGGCATCTCCAGCACCATCTCGAGATCGTCGCCAAGCGCTGTAAGGTCTCGCTCCGATTGAGTGATTCCATGTAGTTTCGAGTAAACGCTTCATTCCGGAAACTTCGATGCCGCTTCAAACTCGATCTTGTTGGACACGGTTCATGATCACCCTCTTGGTTCTCGTTTTCGGATTGCCGCTGTGGGCCAGCGGGGACGATTTTGCCATCACGATGCAAAAGCGGTGTGAGCAAAGCGAAATCCAACAGAGTGATCAAAAACTAGAGATCAAAATCCACTCATCCTTCGGGATCGGGCGAATCAAAGTGGAGCGGAGGTGCCCAAGCACGTCTTGGCCCGAGACAATCGTTTTGCAGATTCAATACGAAGCGGGGAAACCACTCAAAGAGCTCGAAGGTTTCACCCTCCGCGGCGAAAAGTTGCTGATCACCGGATCTCGCAACACCGGCGGTCAGATGGATCAATTTGGCTTGGCCGAGGATCAGACCTCATTCCAAGACAAACCCTCCGGTAAAGCCAATATTCGCGTCGATCGCACGAATGAAACGATGCGAATTGTGATCCCTGGAAAATTGCTCGCCGATGAGGTTAGCCTGGAAATCCAGTGGGTCGATTACTACCGCTCTTAAGTGAGCAATGGCCGTCATTGGATTGGCCCGCTCCTTTGGCTTGGCTGGCAAAAACTCGATGCCCGATTCAAAGAAACTCGATCCTACGAAGCATCCCGACTTGGCAAAACTAGAGCGTTTTGCTTCGCTGTTGGATGATCGATTCCACATCCCCGGCACCAAGATCCGTTTCGGCTTGGATAATGTCATCGGGCTGATTCCAGGAGTGGGAGATGCTGCGTCGGCTCTCACGCACAGCTATTTGTTCTGGAGTGCGTTCCAGCTTCGCGTTCGGAAGCGCATCTTAGGAAAGATGCTGTTCAACGCGCTGGTCGATTTGATTGGGGGAGCGGTTCCCGTGGCTGGAGACATTTTTGATGTCTATTGGAAAAGCAATCGCCGCAACGCTACGCTGATTCGTCGTGAGCTTCAGACCCAGGCGCGATTGCGTCGTGGGCGCGGCCCTGCGGCATGATGGGCGCCGAAGGGATGGCGGCCTCGAGAGCCGGGTGCCGCCCCGAAGCATTCCGCGGCGAACCAGGTCGCCGTCATCTGCGACGCGGATCTTACTGGCTAAGCATGTTGCGATACATGCTGATTCCCGCAGGGCCAACGAGGACCACGAAGATGCCAGGGAAAATGAACAAAACCAGCGGGAAAATCATTTTCACAGCGGTCTTGGCTGCTTTTTCTTCCGCGATTTGCCGACGTTTGGTTCGCATCGAGTCACTTTGGATCCGCAGTGCTGCTCCTACGCTCGAACCAAACTTGTCGGCTTGAATCAAGATCGATGCCAATTGCTTCAAATCATCGACGCCGCTTCGTTGTCCGAGCGCGTGGAGGACTTCGCTTCGGGGGCTACCGAATTGCAGTTGTTGGTTCGCCACGTTGAACTCTTCACCAATTTGGCGGTGGCTCTTTTTCATCTCTTCGGAGACTTTGCGAAGCGCTTGATCCATTCCCAAGCCTGCCTCCACACAGACCACCATCAAGTCCAATGCGTCGGGTAGCCCGAGGAAGATTTGCTCTTTGCGTTTCTTGGCGAGGTGTCCGAGTACAAATTTGGGAATCAAGAAGCCAAGCACCAAGCCGCCCAGCAATTTCACCAGCAAGCCTTGAGTCAGGCCGTCGGTGAAAATCCCTAGCACCCCTCCGAAAAACAACCCGATACATGCGACGATCAACTGGACTCCCTTGAATACCACTGGGGCGGTTTCGCGTCGGAAACCGGCATTCATGAGTTCGACTCGCAGCGCGCCCATCTCTTTTTCGGTGCCCGTCACCGTATCCTTGAGCGGTGAGGTTGCCTTTTCGAGCGCGGCAGCGAGTTTGTCACTCTTGTCGCGTTTTTTGTCGGCATCGGAAAGTTCGACCTTCGCGCCCCGGGCGCTGCGCATCGCATCAAGGCGTGCTTCAGCGCGAGGCTTGTTATCGCCGCTAACACGGCCCAACACGACCCAGGCAACCGCAGTGACGGCGAGGAAAATCGCGATCGATGTCACCGTCACGGGATCAAGTGCGAAGGCCAGAATCGTGGATGTGTTCATGATAAAAGTTCCTGACAGAACTCGTTCAACGAGATGAAGGATGCGAGTGGAGTGGGTGACAGGTGTGTTTGGAAGCCAGGGGAAGCATGCGGTCCCGCCGTGCGGGTTGCACCTTCATCAAGGCTAGACTTTGATCGTGATGATTTTCTTGATCATCAATGCACCAATTAACTGGGTGACGAGCGCCCCGCCGAGCATGTAGCGTCCATACTCGTCGGTGAATAGCATCATCACGTATTCGTAGTTCAGTTTTAGCATTACCAGAAACAAGACTGGTGGCAGGGCCAGCAGCACCGCACCACTCATTCGCCCTTCCCCGGTCAAGGCTTGGATTTGCCCTTGGATTTGCAGTCGTTCGCGAACAAGGTGACTGATCTTGTCCAAAATTTCGGCCAAGTCACCGCCCGTTTGTCGTTGCAAAATGACCGCGGTTGCAAAGAAGCGAAGGTCCATATTGGGCACGCGGGCTGCCATCCCTTCGATGGCTTCCTCGAGGGGAATGCCGAGATTTTGTTCTTCGTAGGCACGACCAAACTCGAGCGCCAACGGCTCTTCCATTTGTTTTGCAATCAAGTCGAAGCCGGCGTTCAGCGAGTGGCCGGCGCGAAGGGAGCGACTTAACAATTCGAGTGCTTCTGGCATCTGGTCGCCAAAACGGCCCAGACGTCGCTTGCGTTTGAACATCAGCCAACCGATGGGCAATGTCACAAACGCGCCGCCGACAAGCGGTGCCAATAAGATGGGCAATGGTGAGATCACCGTCGCCGCGATCCCACCCCCGAAGGCGGCGAGGCAAATCAAGACAAATTGCATCACCGTCATCTTGATGTCGGCTTGCTCGAGATAGTCGTTTAGCCCCGGGACTTCCCTCAACAACTTGGCAATCGGGTTCGTTGAGTTTTCGTCGCCATTGAGCAACAAAGACTTGAAGTCCGATTCGTTGCCGCCTTTCGCACCACGGCGCGAAGCCATTGCGGCGAGTCGGTCTTCTGCAGCCGTTGCATCGGAGCCGGGCATCATGACGTTAATAGCAAATGCAACCAACGATGCAACAAAGACACCCACGGCGACAATGATGACGATTCCGCTCATGACAGAAAAACTTTGATTCTCGAGGAAGTTTGTCGGGTGCCTCTCGCTGATGTTGGCGAGTTGGCACAGGAACACTCACTGACTCATATGCGCTTTCACCGACCGAGGTAAAGCGTTCAGATTTCGTAACCCGACGCATCGGCAACGGGACAAACCGTTCCACGACACGCCAGTGATTTTTCAGCGTTGGACTACGCGGGCATGATGACGCGTTCACGGAACGCACTGGCGGGCAAACGAACACCCGCCGATTCCAACTTGTCCATAAAGGAGGGGCGTACTCCGGTGCACTCAAAGTGACCGAACGCTTTCCCCTCTTCATTAATGCCCTTTTGGACATAACGGTAAATGTCTTGTAGGACGATGGTGTCTTGTTCCATGCCGACCACTTCGGTGATCGCCGTCACGCGACGCGGTCCTCCTTGCAAGCGGTTTGCTTGAATCAAGACATCAACGGCTCCTGAGATTTGTTGTCGAATCGCCTTGAGCGGCAAGTCGAATCCGGCCATCATGACGAGTGTTTCTAGACGGGCGACCGCATCGCGAGGCGTATTGGCGTGGACCGTCGTTAACGATCCATCGTGTCCCGTGTTCATCGCTTGCAACATGTCTAATGTCTCACCACCGCGACATTCGCCGATGATGATTCGCTCAGGACGCATCCGCAGTGCATTCTTGACAAGATCCGTTGCCGTTACCGCTCCAGAACCTTCGATGTTCGCGGGGCGTGTTTCCAATCGAACGACGTGGTCTTGTTGCAACTGCAACTCCGCCGCGTCTTCGATCGTGACGATACGGTCGTCATGGCCGATGAAGGAGGACAATGTGTTTAGCAGCGTGGTTTTACCCGAGCCCGTTCCGCCCGCAATGATCATGTTCAAGCGAGCCTTGATACAACCCTCAAGCAACATCACCATTTCAGGAGTGAATGCTTTGTAGTTCAGCAAATCTTCGAGTTTCAGTGGGTTGCTGCCGAAACGACGAATCGAAACGGCCGCACCATCAAGTGCCAGCGGGGGAATGATCGCATTCACACGCGAGCCGTCTTCCAAACGAGCATCCACCATCGGGGAAGTTTCGTCGACACGACGGCCTACCTTACTGACGATGCGGTCAATGATTTGCAACAGATGCTTGTTGTCACGGAACTCAACGTCCGTCTTCTGCATCTGGCCCCCTTTTTCGACGTAGATGTTCTTGGGGCCGTTGATCAGAATGTCACTGACCTTGGGGTCCTTTAGAATCAGCTCAAGTGGGCCAAGTCCGAGCACTTCATCGAGCACTTCGTCGATGATGCGATCACGCTCTTGACGGTTTAGGAGTGTGTCTTCCGCGTCACACAGGTGCTCGACAACAAGGCGGATTTCGCGGGTCAGCGTTTCGCCCTTCAACTCACCCACTCGGGAAAGGTCGAGTTTGTCGACCAGCTTGCCGTGGATACGTCGCTTGATCTCTTCGAATTGCTTCTGACGACTGACTTCAGGCTTGGCTGTTTGTGTACCAGATCGCATGGCTGGAAGTTCCCCGGTGAAAACGCAGACAATGTTTTGTTCGGCTTCGACTGCCATCCCTGTTTCCAAAACAAGGCTCAGATGCGAAGCGGCGTGCAGGGGGCATTCAATCAAACCGCCATCAGAGGATGGAAATCGGTGGTAGGGCAGACCTGGTGATCGAATGACCCACGAAAACATAGACCACGATTAAGGCACAGGTCGCCCAAACCGCACAAATTACTGTAGAAGAGTCGGGTGAGCGCAACTGTGCGGGGGTGATTCAGGATCACTCTTGCGTCGGCAGGCGAAGGAAGATTTCGGTCGTGCCGGATGCGATGGACAAGGATGGCGTCTGTTTTTTCTCAGCAAATCACAGCCCGACGCGTTCGTTTTGAAGTGGCGCGATTGCCGTTTTTCTCGGCAAATCATCACCCCAAACGCCATCGACGGACCGAGTTAAGATCGAGATTCCCTCGCTGGCGCTTCGGGTTGTGAAATCCACGCAATTTCAAAGCGAGTCAGCGAGGGCCCGCGTCAACCGCGAAATTCCCTCGCTGACACTTCGGGTTGTGAAATCCACTCAACTTCAACGCGAGGGTGATCAAAAACGCGTCACGTCAAAATGACCATCCTGCGGTGCCTGTCGAGCGAGCTACCAGATCCGTACGCGCTCTTCGGGTGCAAGGTACAAAGGATCGCTTGGCTTGACATCAAACGCCTTGTACCAGGCATCCATGTTACGCACGATCCCATTGACTCGATATTCACTGGGGCTGTGGGGATCCGTGACCAAGCGTTTCAGCAACTCTTGTTCGCGATACAAGCGACGCCAGATTTGAGCCCAGCCAAGAAAGAACCGTTGATCACCCGTCAATCCGTCGATCACGGGAGCTGCTTGGCCATCGAGGGAAAGGTGGTAGGCTTCATAGGCTAAACTCAAGCCACCCAAATCGCCAATGTTCTCGCCCAGCGTCAAGTCGCCGTTAACGAAGTTGCCTGTGACCGGTTCGAATTCGCTGTACTGTTTGGCCAGGATTGCAGCGCGGCGTTCAAACTCTTCGCGATCGCTCGGAGTCCACCACATTCGCAAGTTTCCATTGCCATCGTACTTGCTTCCCTTGTCGTCAAAACCATGGCTTAGCTCGTGACCAATTACGGCCCCGATCGCGCCGTAGTTCACGGCATCGTCAGCCGCCATGTTGAAAAACGGAGGTTGCAAGATCGCGGCCGGAAACACGATCTCATTCATCGTCGGGTTGTAATAGGCATTGATCGTTTGCGGGGTCATGTGCCACTCGTTTCGATCAATCGGGCCTCCCAGTTTTTCCAGTTCCCGTTGGTGCTCAAAATTCGCCGACGCGATCATGTTTGCCGCCAAGGAATCCGCATCGATACTCAGACTCGAATAGTCTTTCCACTCATCGGGATAGCCAATCTTGGTCGTGAACAAGCCTAGTTTCTCGATCGCTTGTTTCTTCGTTCCTGCGCCCATCCAATCACGTGACTCGATCCGTTTGGCGAACGCCCGCTTTAGGTTCTCGACTAATTCGTTCATCCGCAGCTTCGCTTCCGGCTTGAAGTGCCGTTCCACGTAGACTTGTCCGACGAGCTCGCCGAGTACCCCGCTCGTCGTGTTGACGGCGCGTTTCCACATTGGTTCCTGTTCCGTGATGCCGCTGATGGCGGTGCCATGGAACGCAAAATGGCGTTGCTCGAGCGTCTCGGTCAGTGTCGAAGCGTAAGCGTCGATCAAATGAAACTTTAAATACGCCTTCCATGCCGCCACGTCGGTTTGAGCAAACTGTTTCGCGAACGCGTCGATGTAGGTCGGTTGGCGAACGACAAATTTGTCTTGCTGCTCTAATCCGCAAGCATGGGCAAACGCCGTCCAATCAAAACTGCCCAATTGCTCGGCAAGCGACGCAGCGTTCATCGCGTTGTAGGTTTTCTCAGGATCGCGGTTTTCGGTCTTGCTCCATTGAGCCTCGGCGATCGCACGCTCGATCTCGTAAATACTCTCGACGTCGGAATCCGTCACCGATCCGGCTACGCTCAGCAGGTCGCGAATGTAATCCTTCAATTGCGCTCGCAGCGCGACGTAGCGAGGTTCATCCAAGAGGTAATAATCGCGATCCGGAAGCGACAATCCCGATTGAGTGACGTAGACCGTGTATTGGTCACTTTTCTTAGCATCCACGCTCACGTACAAGGCAACCGGACCGTAGACCCCGTTGCGTGAAAGGTTGCCCAGCAGGGTGGCGATGTCTTGTTTGGACTCGGCCTGGTCGATCATGCGGATGAAGGGAGCAATGGGCGTGATCCCCGCTTGGTTTCGAGCCTCGATATCGATCACGCTGCGGTACAAGTCGCCCACCTTTTGGGCCGCCGTGCCTTTGGCGTTCGTCTTTTCGGCTGACGCTTCGATTAACTCGCGAACCTGCTCTCGCGTCTGGTCATTTAGTACGGTGAAGATCCCATAGTCCGATTTGTCGCTCGGAATCGAGGTGTTTTCGAGCCATTTTTGGTTCGCGTATTCATAAAAGTTTTCGCCGGGCGTCACGCTCTCACTGAACAACGATTGATCGATCCCCGAAACGGCCGCAGTCGGCGTCGTCGCTGCGTCCTGGGCTGGAACCGTTGCGCTCATACCGAACAAGCATGCACCGGCCACAATGGAACTGAGTTTGAAGCGTATCAAGGGTGTCTCCGACAGAATTGAAAATTGAGGTGAGGCGTCGTCGTAGCAGCACAGCGGGTGACCACGTAGACCATGGATGATCGTGAAGTGCCGAGCCTACGAAACGCTGGGCATTCTATCTTATCCCAAAACGGTGGCGCTCATTATCCCCTGTGTATCATCCTCGCTCGGCCGGATCGCGATTTACGGGAGGGTGTTTGTAAAACAAATTGTCTTCCACCGTTGCCCCGTTCGTCCGCCCGTTCGTCCGCCCGTTCATCGTTGGGGGCGACCGTCGCCCTTGGTTGACACCGGTGCGGGCGATATGATTGACCTTGCCGGAGGAACAGGACGGGGGGAATTCCGCTTTTGCTAGCGTGGCTCAAGTGAAAGTCGTTTCACTGGCAGTCGATAGACTTCCGTCCGAGGCAGGCGTCTTGGGGGACTTTTGCGGTCCGAGAAAACCTGAGCCACCGCCCATGATCCTCCCCAGGATCTGATCATGAGTAACGTCGACTTTGATCGTCAACGCAATGAACTGGTTGAGACCGGGGTGTGCAGGCTCGGAGTTCGGGACGATGCCGTCTTGCAAGCGATGCGGTCGGTGCCGCGGGAAGAATTTGTCAGCGAAGCGATGCGTGAGTTTGCCTATCGCAATGCCCCGTTGCCGATCGGTTCGGGACAAACGATTTCACAACCGTTGATCGTGGCCTATATGGCGGAGGCGTTAGAGTTGACGGCCACCGATCGAGTGCTTGAAATCGGTGCAGGTTCGGGATACGCAGCTGCCGTCGTGTCGCGGATCGCCAAGGAAGTGTTTACGGTTGAACGTCATCGAGAGCTGGCCGACGCGGCTCGGTCGCGGCTGGAGCGACTTGGCTACGACAATGTTCATGTGCTGCACGCCGATGGCACCCTTGGCTGGCCCGAACACGCTCCATTTGATGCGATCGTCGTGTCCGCAGGTGCTCCGCGGGTACCGCCCGCTTTGTTGCAACAGCTGGTAATCGGAGGACGGCTTGTCATCCCCGTTGGGGATCAGCAGCATTGTCAAAAACTCATTCGCGTGACCCGCCGAGGCGAAGATGATTTTCAACACGAGCAGCTGACCGACGTCCGCTTTGTGCCGTTAGTCGGCGAAGCGGGCTGGGAGTCCACCGAGGAATAAACCGCCCGCCCCCGGTCGCAGCGTCTGTGACCTGCCGACGTGAAAAGGGTGACGCGAAAAAGGTGACGCGAAACACGGAGGTGATTTTCGCATGACAATGCGATGCTTCAGCGGTGCGCAGCGCATTCTGGAAAACGACGTGGGATTCAAACCGTAGCTGCGTTCGCTAGAACGGGGGCCATCGCGAACGCGACGGTAGCTACATCAATGATGAAGGTGTTGATTGCAAGAACGTGCAGGTGGGCCTATGGAAAGTGAGTCCAGACCGTTCTTGTCACGACAGCCAGAAAAATCACAAACGGAATATTGATTAAAAGCCATCGCTTGCGAGGTCGGACGATTAGTAGAGAGCCGGCGACGAATGAAATCAGTGTGATCGCAATTTGAAACACGAGAAATGTTCCCGGCGCTGGCGGGTTGTTGCGATTTACGTTAACGGCAGGCAGCAGCAAGAACAGTGCAATCACCCATACCGCCGCCATCCAAATTGGAAGCGACGATTTTTTGGCTGGCATCGGTGCTGCAGTGTCGCTCGGGTCGACGTTTGGTGCATGCGTTTGCGAAGCACTCATTTGGACGTGCCATTGAGATTGCAAAACCGGACATTGTTCATGCGATGGGTAGGTTGCCTAACGAACGATTCACTATCCGATTCGATCTTGTGAACCCCAAGCATACCAGTCAAAGCGAGACGTCGCTTCAACCCGCACGAGGTTCAGTAGCGACTTTCGTGAATGGAATCACCTTTCTACGACTGCATCGCTACTAAGCAGTTAGGCAGGAATGATTGGGTGAAATCCCATTAGCCGCTTGGGCGCAAGCCTGGGCTGCTAAAACTTTGGTATGGACGCCGAATTTGCTTGCTAGGCTTTCATTCCACGGGCTCGTTTCCATTGGGGCTCGTTTCCATTTACGCCAACGGCGTTAAACAACTTAGCCCAGGGCAAGGTCTTACGAGCATAGCGAGTAAGCCGCAGCCCTGGGTTGAGATTCCCCCGCGTCTTGCCCGTCGCAGCTCAGATTTTGGCGGCTCCGCCGCCAAAATCTGAGCTGCGACGGGCCGTTTTTTGGTCTCCAAGACCCAGGGTTGCAGCGAGACTGCCTGCGGCAATCTCGACTTTAACCCTGGGCTAGGTTGTTTGACGCCGTTGGCGTAAGGAAGAAATCCTGCGCACGCTCAAACATCCGCGACACCAACTTTTTAGCAGCCCAGCGTTAGCCCCGCTTGAACCGCTTGAACCGTGGCTAACGCCAAAACGGCTAATCTACCGAAAGACTCCGGCCTACCTGCTTAGCCGTTGATTTGGGAAATCGGAAGGCATATAGCTTTGTCCCGAATTGCAATTCGAAACGCAGACGGACTGGTTGCGCGGCAAGTTTGGAGAGGTCGCCATTTTCCCCCCACGTCACCTTCCAGTCGGTGGAATTGGCCGTATGGATACGGTCGCAGTCTTCCATCGCAAAGCCCGGCAACGGGTTGCCGGCCTCGTCTTGGATTTCAACCCGAGCCAATCCGATCGCCGACGTTTCGATATTCAAATTGAGAGTGTTGCCGTCAAAGTTCAGCGGCGGCGTCGTGAATTCTCCGCCAGCATATTCGGCCTCAACGCAGGTGAAGCCGTCCTTGCGTAGCACGACCCGGCTGAGTGTTGCGTGTTTCATGGCTTCGGCGTTTCCAGTGTGCGGGTCGTCGAAGCCGATGTAGTACATCCAGATCTCGTCGTCGACAACATGCATGCCACGAGACATATACATCGTTAGCGCATCGAAGCTGCCTGGTTTGCCCAACGCGATCCAAGGTTTGCGGTCGTAACGTTCCCAATTGATGCCATCGCGACTGGCATCAAGTTCCATGTCTTCGACGCCGCAGTTGTAGGTGAAGTGTGTTTTGCTCTTTGGGTACTTCGACATGTCGATTGGCAAATACCAATCCTCGTAAGAGCGATAGCGGCAATTGAACAGGAAATATGCGTCCTGCGCGTGCGGATACTGAACGACCTGGGGACAGTAGAAATCCATCACTTTCACGCCGCCGAAATTTGGGTCCTTGTCGTCGGGCTCCAAAACCACCTCTGGCATCGGAAACTTAGTCGGGTCGTCGCTGACAGCGCGACCGATGGTGCGGCGGGCGTACTTGTTTTCTCCACCGTATCGCTGTGTACCAAGTGTTTTGTAGTAAGGTACCCGCTCGGGCGGGCATTCGTAAATTTTGTTCACACGCACGTAAGCCACGTACTTGTTGATCCGAGTGTCATAGAAACAGACGTTTTGGCTGTCCATGCCATGTAGATACCGGGCCTGCTGAGGGAAGACGCTATTGCTGAGTGTCTTCCAGTCCGTACCGTCGGCGGAAGCCCGCATCATGTTTTGTAGGCCATCGAACAATT
The DNA here is from genome assembly GCF_007860095.1 of Novipirellula galeiformis. Taxonomy (NCBI): domain Bacteria; kingdom Pseudomonadati; phylum Planctomycetota; class Planctomycetia; order Pirellulales; family Pirellulaceae; genus Novipirellula; species Novipirellula galeiformis. Next base: position 114,247 of record NZ_SJPT01000012.1, read on the forward strand.
TGTAACGTTCGCTAGGCGGGGCCTTGGGGTCGACGAACATCGTGGCGCCGCTGAAGTAGGCGCCCAGGATATCGTCGGGCTCGGGTTGGGTAGCTCCCGACACTCTTCGCCAATTAACACCGTCCTTGGTCAAGGCACTCCACATGCGGAATTTACCATCGGGTTCGATTATCGAAGAGTAACCATCCAGGCTACCCACTAGGCACTTATCATTCGTCTTGATCGGCTTGCAGACTTCGATGCCGACGTTCTTGACCGATTCGAGATATCGCCCGTCGATAAATATCTGGTTGCGATCGCCGATGTGGATCGTTTCGCTATGGGACGACGAGCAGCAAAATGCTGCCGCGACGAGAATCATAGCGATGTAGCTTCCCACGAATTTGTTGCACATATCTAGAAGAAGTCCTCAGAGGGTCGTTGTTGATGCGAGTGCGTCATGTGCCAAGCATTTGCACGCCTTCAGAAGTGAGACCGCAGCTTAGTAGGGCCTTGGCACTTCGCCCGAAACGACCAAATGGAAACTTACGATGAGTATCGTGGTCGTTGTGCAGGGCGAGCCCGATCTGTTTCAGGTTGGTTGGCAGGTCGCATACAAGTTAAGCGAATCGAGGTGACATGTCGAATATTTTGGATCGGATGAGTGAGTTGGTTTGGTCCCGCGAGGGATCTTCGCAACCTAGATACCAGCAACTGCGAAACTACCAAGCTTCATAAATTGAATCCGGCGTTATAAAGACCGGTGCCGCTTTGCCTGCCGAGATCAACCACGCCCAGGTGTGACCCGTGTGACCCGGTCGGGGACAGCGCATGTTGCCTTTCTGCCGCGGCACGTTGGGTAGGGGCTACTCTGATCGTCAATGATCGCCCCGGAAGCCAAGATCTGAAGGCCACCGTTCAATAGCTTCGTGACCTGGGTGCCAATGTGAACGGTGTCGAAGCCGACGTCTTCACGCGCGCAGGCTGCGAACACTTGCTTTGCGAAGCGGTCAAGCAATCAGGTCCGGTCTACGGCCTCGTAAGCTGTCCCGCCTTTCAGAAAGTCTCTCCCTTTCTCGACCTGCTTCCGGATGACTTTGAAAAAGTGATTCAGGGAACCCTGTTCAGTAGTTTTCATATGAGCCAATTGGTGGCACGCCAGATGGTGGACGAAGGTGTTGCCGGCAAGCTTGTTTTTATCTCAAGCGTTCTCGCTCAACGGCCTATGGCTCAGAAGAGCGCTTACTGCGCAGCCAAAGCGGGCTTGAATCAATTGGCTAGAACAATCGCTGTCGAGCTGGCCAGTCATCGAATTAATGTCAACGTGATTGAGCCTGGCTGGATCGACACGCCTGGGGAACGAGAGGCGTTCACGCCGAAATTTTTCGAAGATGAAACGCCCAAGATGCCATGGGGAAGGCTGGGAACAGCTCAGGATATCGGTCGTGCGGCCACCTTCCTGATGTCGCCTGATGCCGACTATATCACGGGAACGGTCTTGCCAGTCGACGGAGCGTTTCGTTTTCGCGATGGACGCATGCTCGACTAAGCCAACCGATCTCGTGTGGACGGTAAATCACGTAACCCGGTTCAAGGCTTTTCGCTATTTGGGTCGAGTCCGGCTGTGGAACGCTTTTGTTGTTTTGTCTATTTGATGTGTGGGCTACAACGAACATCGACCCCACAGCGTTTTGGGCAACCTGGCCCCCAAAAAAATCTCTTCATCTGGCCGGGCGCGCCCGGCCAGATGAACCCTCGATTTTCTCACTGCGGTTGGTGCAGAAAAGGGGAGCAGGTCAGTTGCTTTCCCCTCATCTAAACTGTGAAGCGTCGATTCATAGTTGCGGTGCACTCGTTGGTTGGTTATCCGTCGATGCCCGCAGGTTCAGCGGGTGTCATTAGTAGGCACGGACTCCATTAAGCAGTTCTCAACGTGGAATGAGTCTATGGAATCTCCAAAGTGATACATCGTACGCCCGATAAACCACTCCAGGGCGGTGGCAAACCCCTTTGTAAGATCACGTTTGGAGATTCCACCAGCGTTCTTGCGGAGAATATCAACATTAGTGCCCTTTTCATCCCCAGTTGCATATGCAAGACAAAACACTTCGGGAAACTTATTGCGAAAGACTTCGAAGCGGTACTCACTTCGCTCTTTGTAGCCGCTTTCCTTGATTTCCGGTCCTACTGGATTCCGGCGGTCCTGATTGTGCGATCCGTCAGGCATCCATTCCCGGTAACCAGAGTTTTTCTGTGAAGTGACTTTCCCTCGTTTGTCTCGATAGAGCCTACTTGGGGCGGCGTCAATCGCTTCCAGGAACTTGTCGATGAAGCAATAGTCCGGTGAGTGCTGGAGTAGAATGCGAAATCCAATCGTTTCAGGCGGGCGTGACATAGGCTGGGGTCGAGCGAGAATTTCAATCGGATAACAAAGAAATTACACGGGTTTAAAACTGCATGAATTTTTAATCTCGGTTCTTGTTCGACAAATATAACCAGCTCGGTCCCGCAGGGGCAGCCTGACGCCCCTCGAAAACCATGGCAATGCTCCTTTCTTGCAAATTTGCACGAGAACGACTTGGCACATCCCCCCTTGAACTCCATTGCATTGGTGAGCACTCGCGCAGCCGTAGCAACGGGGAGCATTTGAGGGAGGACGCAGCCTGCTCGGCCTTTCCGTGGACCGCTTACGTCTTGCGTTGTGGTGCCAGCCACCGGAACACTGTTTTGCGCCATCGTCGTGCGATCGAGGTGCCCCAAAACTGCACTGCGAAATACCACGTATTGGGCTCGAGCTACTCAGTGGTAAGCGGGCGTTTTCGAAAGGAACTTGTCGACACTAACGCTTCGCAGTTGACGCAAGGTGCTCGGAGGGCGAAGTGGTAGTGAGCGATGGGAGGCTGGATCCGGGGCAGCCTGGGCATGAAAACCTTCGCCGCGTGACGCCGCCTCATGCTCTCCCTGTTGAACACCGAACACACGGATTGTTCCCGACGCAGGACTTCTATTCAGTTCGGGTTTTGCGTTATCCTTGCTCGTAATCTTTACCCGGATAGTTTCGGCTAACCCCGATCACGTTTCCAAGCCGGTCTTTCTCGAACGAGTAACAATCGCGAAGCATCGCTATTGATTTTTCTCCGCCTCGCTGTAATTGTGAGCAGAGGGACAAAGCTCTTTGTAGGAGGGCAATTGCGATGCGCAATCGAACTGAAACTGAGAATTAGCCTGGGGTGGCGTGGGTTTTGATCCAGAAGGTCGGGTGATAGGAGCGGGCGGCCGGCGAGGATAGTCCCGAAACGAAAAAACGTCAGTGGGTCATTGCTGGCCCACTGACGTTCTTGTGAGCGGTCGAGAAATTCATGACTTTTCAAAATGCACCCCCGGCAGGAATGACGCAACCATCGAAAACGCTGGTGAAACGGATGTTTCCGAAGCGGTGGGTGCAGTCTTGGGTGCAGCAAATGAAATCGACGATTCGCTTAGCGAATTGATCGCGATTTGGAGCAGCGTTTCGCCTGAGATAAGGCAAGCGATTCTTGCGATCGCTAGGCAGAGCACAAGCCGCAACGACGCCTAGGCCATGCGGGCTCTCGAACGTCACATGACACACGGCGGAGCAGCATTGTTTCATGCAGAGGCGAAAGGCTTTGAACGGATTCAAAGCTACTTCGCTCCACCAGGACTAGTAAAGCAACAAAATTGCTCAGAGCAATTGCTCTGAGCCGTGCTTGATTCAAATACCACCGGTGCGGACACCTGAAATTTCCAGGGACCCCGAGATGCTTAGTGTCGGCAGATTAGTTGCCGTAAATGCTACTCGTCAAAATCGACATCGAATGCGACCGGACCGCGGAAGTTGAAAGCGATTTTGAAACGCACTCGACTGTCGTAGATCACTTCTCGCCATGAGTCATTTATGAAACTGGATTCATGGGCAAATAGCAACTCATGGGTCTTATTGCATTTAATGAAGCACGCGGTTGCAAGCATGTTTCCAATTCGACCCTGAAATTCCTCGTCTAAAGGAAAATGATGTTTGCGTCGCTCGGACATTGAAACACGCGCTGTAGCCAATTCAGAAAAATACGGCTGCGCCTCCTTGTGCCCTTTCATTATGTACAGCTGCCTGGCATGCATCAACTGCGCGTCATAGTTCTTGTCACCGGGCGTAAACGACCGCCTCAAGTGGTACAGGAGATCTTGGTCGCTTGCATCCGGCTTTTCTCGCAGAATACAGCTCAGCAAATAATGCAGACGTGGTTCGTGTTCGTTATAGAAAAGAGCCTGTCGCACAATGGACTCAGCGCCCTCGTTGTCTCCGGAACCGAGTCTCGCCCGAGTGAGGCTAATTGCAACGTGCAGGTTTTTGGGATTGGCGGCAAAAGCCTTTTCTAATGTCGAAAGCAATCTCTCGGTTTGGCTCAAGAATTTTGCTAGCTCCGCTTCTGTAGAAAGCAGGAACTGTTCATTTGGATTAGCTCGCTTGTGTTTAGCAAGTTCGGTTTCAAGTGACTTGAGCTGTCTCGCCAATGATTCGTCAGACGTCTCTTCGGTGGCCAAGGCAAGTTTCAGCTGTTCCATCTTTATTTTGACGAGCGTGTTGCGTGAGTACTTGGTGTACCCAGAGCGGGCAACAAGAGACCGACATGCTTCGTCTGCTTCTGAAAGGTATTTCGCCTTGCGCAACGGTGGTCGTTCATTCTTAGCTCGATTGAATGCTAGTTCAGCAAAACTGTGAAGTATCGTCGGATTATTCGGGTCAAGCCTCTTGGCTTCAACGAGTAATGTCTCTGCCTCTTTCAGATGCGGTGACGGATGCTTCATCTCGTACAGCGACTGCTGATGAATTACGACTGCATCGTTGGAGGATTTCTTGCAGGCAATGTCATAGATCAGCTTTGCGTCTGCTCTGTTCTTTGATAGCTCCAGAACGGTCCGATTGTTTATTAGCTGATAGAAGGCCTCTCTGTCTGCCGAGTAATCCAGATCAAGAAAACGCAGGCACTTCAGCACAGCCTCAAGACGTTCAGTGGCATCGTTGATTGCGTCGTGATAGACCATGTCAGCGATTTGCGAGTGCCGAGCTACGTACGAATAGTCCCTGCCTTTATCGCCACCGATGACACGCACAATGCGTTCCAGAGGATCGAGGAACTTATCGGAAAACTCGGCGAATCCTACGCCGTGTATGCGAGAAATTAGTCCGGCCCTGACAGGTGTCTTCAAACGATAGAGAACACAGATTGTCTTGTAGATTTGGCGAGCTTCGTCTGGCTGCACTCCTCGGAACTCGTCACAGATGATTTCACGAAAGCTGAGGGCGTGAGTTGCCTCATGCAGAGCGACAAGAAGCTGTCGTCCAGAATGTTCGCTAAACTCCTTGAACCGCTCTTCCTCGGATTTTGACTCTAGCTCTCCTAAACACTTATGTGTCTCAAGCAACGATAGCAAGCCTCGTATTTCTCGCTCAGAGAGGTAGGTCAGTTCGTAATCTTCATCGACTAGCTCCTCAAGCTCAAGTCGTCGTGAATTGAATTCGCTCTGACGAACGCTACCGACCACGAGTATGTGAACTCCTGCATCCGAGGCGTACTCAAGCAAGGTGGTTAGCTCACGATGAACACGCAAAACATCATCGACAAAGAGTACAACTTGCTCTTGAATGGCTCGCGCGATTTCGATGACCGCACTTGGAGTTAGCTCTCCAAGCTCTTTCAAGAAAAGGCACGGCATCTCAAATTCGCGTGCGATCTCCCAGGCAAGCCTTTTCATTGTGATGGATTTACCTGATCCAGCATGCCCTTTAAGCAGAACGAATGAGGCATTCGGGGTTTCAGTCGAAGCTATTTGGTCTACGACATGCCGTTCGAGAATCGTGTCGGTAATACGTCTTCGCACGTCAAGTGATGCGTCAATAGCACCCCAACCGTTGTCGGCGGCTTGGTAAAAACTCTCTGGCTTGACGGCATCGACGGACTTGAGCTCGTTTACGACATCGACGTCAGCTTCTATGAAAAGCTTTGCGCGTTCAGATAACTTTTCTCCTGTCGGAAGCCGTGAATGCAAGTAGTCGTTCGGTTCCGAGTGGGACGCGGCTACTATCCCTCGAAAAACTGATCCGATGCTCGCATCAAGCTCGTCGACGAAGGAGTCGAAGTCCATTTTAATGGCGGTTATCCTTTTTGATTCCCAAAGACTTACTTGCTCGCTGCGAAAACCAGGGCCGACGAGATAAAAACGAGGGCGGCTTGATCTCATCTCAGAATCGAGCTCGTTTAGCAACTTCCGCAAATCCTTGTCCTGGAGGCTGTAGCCAACGAACAGCACAGGGAACTCCGATGCCCATTCTTTGAGTCGAGAAAAAAGGCGATTGCGGTTTTCCCGAAACTGTTCGTATTGATCGGAGGTCAATATCAGCGGAAGACTCTCATCGTTGGGGATTGAGAGACACCCGTGAAGCTTCATGTATGCGACTGCGTTGCTGGCTTTCAGTTTTGTCTCGATAGGATCGCCGTCTCGGTAAATCGGCTTGAGTTGTTGGACCGGATTTGAAGCCTGATCATAAGCACGCTCTAGGACCAGATCGTAGTTTGTCGTCGCGATTCCGTGCCAACGAAAGGAAGTTAGCTTCAAATGAGATTGCGTTGGCTGGAAGCGATTGAAGAAGTCAGCGACAAAATTTTGCACCTTACTAAAGTTATGTTGGTCGATCGCAAGTTCTGCGACTTCTTCAAGACCAAATCCGACGTAGTCGTCGCTTAGAAACTCTTTCGCGAGGATATCCGCGAGGCCTTGGCCGTTTGGAGGTTTCTCGTTGTTGGGGAGCCGGCAGCCCATGGATGCTCCAGCACCTAGAAATAGCACAGCATTGCCAGACTCGACCTCGTTTTTTAGTGCGTTTGGAAATTCGCTCATGTTTTCCTCATAGGCTGTTGGTTCGCGTTCTATTTTGCGCGTTGCCTTGTCATCTTCATAGCGGCAGCAAAGCGATGTTGCCAAAGGAGAAACGGCCTCCACGCCGCCGCAACCTCGGTTGAGCCTCCAATCGGCATCTGGAACTAGTTTGACCGAAGCGAACGATGCTTAAATCGCCAACCCGCGACCCAGTTCCGGCGGCAGCGAAGCGAGGGCCTGAGCCTCGCCAGCGACAAGGCGAGGCGAACCCACTCGGGATTCGTCGAAGGCACGGCGAGCATTGACCATAGGGACACAGCACTTTGTTGGGGGGCAATTCGTATGCCTCGTTTGAATCGAAGCTGAGAATTTGGCTGGGGCGGCGTGGGTTTTGATCCAGAAGATCGGGTGATAGGAGCGGGCGACCAGCGTGGATGGAACCGAAACGAAAAAGCGCCCGTGGGTCATTGCTGGCACACGGGCGTTTTTGTGAGCGGTCGAAAAATTCGTGACTTTAAAAAAACTCAACTGGCAGGAATGACGCAACCGCTTGAAACACGAGGAAAGTAGCAATCAAGTGAAATTGTGGTGTCACGCTTGGTGGCGTTGTCTGAACCGGTGACGATCGGGTCGCAACGCAATCCCTTGCGGACGTATCTCGTCGAAGCGGCAGGGGAAACGTCCGTCCATCGCGGTCGCTCCCGAAAGAATCCGCCGCAGCAGGAATAAGTCAAAGGTCGCAATTATTCTCTCGTCACCTTTTCTTCCTCGCACTTCGCTGCTCAGTGCAGTGCCGAGGGGGCGTCCGTTAATGTCGGGTGGCTCACGCCTGGCATGGCAATGAAGGGCAACGGGGTGTCCCTCTCTTCCATCCCGGCGGTCCCATCGTCGGTGAGGTTGCGGATCAAAGTTTCGACAAGCTGCTCATCGAATTGGCCACGTGGATTGGCTCGTAATTCGGCAAATGCATCGGGTAACGAGGATGCGTTTTGGTGAGCTTGATCCCGAGTCATGGCGTCAAAGGCATCACAAATTCTCAGGATTTTCACGCTGCGTGTGACTTCGTCAGATAACGCTTCCGACGTTTTCGAGTGGATGCCGTGATAATGCCGCAAGATGTTGAGCAAATCGGGGTGCTGAAAAACCTCTTCGATAATACTTAACCCGATCTTGCCATGCTGTTGCAACTGAAGTCGTTCGCTTGCCTCCAATGGGGTCGGTTTGAAAAGGATCGAGTCGGGGACGCCAATTTTGCCGATATCATGCAGTAGCGCCGCGATCTCCAGCACGTAACGTTGGCGCGGTGACAATTCATCCGACATCGCGTTGACGCATAGATCCGCGACACGCCGGCAATGCTCTGCGGTGGCGAGGTCGCGAAAGGCAAGTGCCGAGACCAATGCCGAGACCGAGGAAAACGAAATCGGAGTGGCAGGTTGAGCGGGAGCTTCGCTGGGCACTTTGATTTCACTTTCCATCCTCAGCACACCCCGATGGACGACACAATTGCGGCCTCGCCCCTTGGCTCGGTAGAGGCACTCGTCGGCTTGGCAAATCAGGCCAAGCGGATCGTTCGCACCTTGAGTGATACAAGAGATCCCAAAGCTTGCGGTCAACAGACCACACGGGAAATCGGTCTCGCTAATGCGTTGTCGTACCGTTTGGCAGCGTTGGGCTGCATCCTTCATGCTCACGTTGGGTAACAGCACACAAAACTCTTCGCCACCGTAGCGGCAAACAGCACCTGCGCTGCAAAACGCTTGGGATAGAATCGCGGCGACCGACTTCAGGACCTGGTCTCCGACGGGATGACCGAAGTTGTCATTAACGGACTTAAAGTGATCCACGTCGACCATGATGCAGGTCAAGGCAAGTTGGGCTTGCTTGGCGTGGGTCCATTCGGACTCAAGCGTTGACAAGAATGCTCTGCGGTTAAGGCAGCCGGTCATGGGATCGTAGTTGGCCAGTCGTTGAAGTTGTGAGTTCTGTTGCTGAATCGTTTCGACCACCTTCTCGGCAACTTGAATCCCCTCACGCAAGGTTTGGGTGCGGCGTTCGACGGCATCTTCAATGTGTTGGCTAGACGTATGGAGTGACCTTTGGGCTTGAGTCAGCCGGATTTCGTTTAACCGCAGTGTGTCTTCTAGATCTTGCTCCATCTTGGTTTCCCGTAGACGCAGCGTGATAAAACCATCGAATTTGACGCGATGAGCTCCCGCTTTGAATTGGATGGAAATGACGTTCCCATGACCGTCACAGCACCATGCCGAGTGCCAGCGTGAGGAGCAACTCGCTTGGGCCAACAATTGCCTCAATTGGTCACGGTGGGGAGCATCGAGTTGTGCGAGGATAAAATCCCCTAGCGGTCGCCCCATCACATGCTGTGACCGTTCGCCGAAAATCCGTAGCGCTGTGCGGTTTGCATAGCGGATCCGTTGCCGTTGATCGATCGTCAGGTAGGCTTCGGAAACCGCGTCCATCGAATGGGCCAACAACGCAAGCCGCTTTCGTTGAGCTCGCAGCCGTAGTCCGCAAACCACCACCGTTAGGCAAAGGAAAAACGTCAGCAGCAACGTGAGGACTTCAATCGGAATCATGCCGTGGGACCTTGGGATGGGTAAGAGTGAGAGGTGAGGAAATCGCCATTTGGCGGAGTGAAGGGGCGATGCCGATCATGAAATACGACCAATCGGCTGCGTCAATCGCAGCCCATCAAAGGGTGGCGATCGACGGCATGGAAAAAGCGAGAGGTCCAAGCGGAGCAGCCTCTCATGAATGGTGGAAGCAGTGCGTTATTCCACGAGATAAACATCCTCTGCAGGGGGAAGCAAGTGCTGGGGTTGGAGTGTGGTTTTTCCAACCGCTAGAAAACGCATGGTTCCGGCCACCACGCTCAAGTCATAGTTGCCGCGACCTGCGAACAATAAATGTCCACGTTTCGCATAGATGGATCCCGAGAGTTCGCATGTCTTCAACAGGTCGTTGGCTTCGATCACAATGGCGTTGCGTTGCTCACGCCCCTGGTAGATCAAGAGTTGATGAAAGGGGCTCGCCGGATCCTGGATTCCAGACATACTCAAGCGGCTGACTGCCTCGGCGATGATGACGCTCGGCACGACGTCCACATCGCCAACGAGCGGTTCGAGCACATCCAATAAATCGCCTGTGCCTGAGCCTGAGGAGGCATTCGCAGGGTCGCCGATATAGAACATCACATTCTTGGCCGTCACCCTTCCAGCCAGCAGAGCCAACGCCTGCTGGGTCAACGGGTGCTTTCCCTTGATGACGTATACACCGGGTTTGAAAGTGACGATTCCCGAAACCACTTGGATCCAATCATAGGTTCCGGGATAAAGGGTGACCGGCGGGCCGATTAAGGGCAGCCCGACGACGGTGACGCCTCCACGCGACGGACCGCTGGCCACCGGGGGCGTTGGTAGATCATCGTAGGGATCGCGAATTGGAAAGCGATTGGCGCGAAGTGCGGTGGGGCTACCGTCGAGCGCTCGATAGTGGATGGGGGAATCGACGCCGCCTACGACGCGAATCTCCTTGGCTTTAACTTTGGCAAGCCCAAGCCCTGGAGTCACCATCATGCCATAGGGTGGCAAGATCGTCCTGCCCACGCGTTGATTGTTTTCATCGACACGCCCGTATTGGCTGTTGACGTGGATCGCCCCATGCACCTCGAGACTCCCGATCCCTTCCACTTCTAGAGCGGCTAGCGAAAGCGAGGAACCGAGGAGCGTCGGCAATCCCAAAATCGATACTCGTGGGTGACGTGAGGCAAGGGCGACCAATGCGTTGGGATGCTGTGCCGGGGTGGCGCGAGCCGTTGCCGAGGTGCGGATATCATCCACCGACGTGGCCACAAACGCCGCGAGATGTAAATTCGAACGCTGAGCGAGTCTAACCGAAACGGCTCCTCGTTGGCCCGCATGGGGGCCGTCCTCAGGCGGTGAGTGGATCTCGACGTCCACGGAATCCGTGTCACAGACTTGGTGGGCGAGTGTGTAACCGCTCGCAATCGCCGCAGTCGCTGATCCCGTCCGCACGAATTCAGCGGCGGCCGACAACGCGATCGCATCCGCGGTGTGTTGCAGCCGACGGTGCTTCCCGATCAAGCTGCTCCCATCGACCACCAATGCGGTGACAAGCATCAGTGTCGGTAGCAGCACGGCTAATAGAATCAGAATCTTTCCGTTGCGACCGTTAGAGTTCGATCGTTGGCTTTTTTGATTTTGTGATTGCATGAATGATTCTCAGATTGCGATGTCCGCTTTGGAAACCGCGCTCAGCTCGGTGTTGTGCCAGGGCGCCAGTGCGCCGAGCAGCGATTGATGCAAATAATCAAGCTGGACGGTGGTGGACCGCGGAGGGGCGTCGGGGGAGCCTGACCACTGGATCTGGAGTCGTACATTTTCGGCCTCCATCGTCGGTAACGGTGGCATCGCACAACGAGGTATCCCCGCCAATAAATCGATCGGGGCATTCACGCTCTCGGGCCCCAACGGAAAGTCGTTTCCGGGGTACTCGCGACTGTGAATGGCAACCGCACGGCTGACGTTGATGGCGGCAGCGGTGAGCGTGTTTTTCCGTAATGTCAGTAGTCCCAAATCCATGAATGTGAATATGAACAGGCAAAACACGGGCAGCAAAATTGCGGACTCGACGAGTGTCGCACCGCGCCGACCCGGGCGAGAGTTTGAATTGAATGTGCGAGGCACTGGGGTTCCTGCGGGCTAACGGTAACGACGAATGATTTGACGACGATTGATCAACATTTCCAGCGGTAGGAAATTCGAGGCGATGATCGGCTGAAAGGGAAATGCAACTTCAACGGTCGCCAAAAAGTACAGCTCATTTTCTTGCTGGGCTGTGACGGAGACGTGCACATTGTCGGTCCCTTGGGGACCGAGGGGCTCGAGCTCTCGGTCGACCACTTCGCGCACCTCGGCCTCCCACTGTTCACGCGTTTCGGCATAGAAGTTGCGACCTGCTCCATGCACCGCCGCAGCGTGTACCGCTTGGCAAACAATGGTTTCCGCATGGTAGATCCGACAGAAATCAACCGTGACTAACGCCGTCAGCAAAAACACCGGTGCGACCACGGCGGCTTCGACCGTCGTACACCCGCGGCGGCGTCGTTGTGAATGAGGATCATGGTTATTTGACATTGAGGCTCCCAAACGCATCGAGCAATTGAAGGAATGCGGGACCCGCGACGACAACAAATACCGCTGGCAGTATCAGCAAGAGAACGGGCAGCAGGATCTTGACGCTCGCGCGTTGTGCCATCTCTTCCGCAGCAGCCTCTCGTTGACCGACTAACAACGACGAATGGTCACGCAACGCATCGGTAATGTTGGTTCCGTACTTCTGAGCTTCACGCGTGAACAAACAAAGCGTTTTGAGACCTTCGAAATCAGTCCGTTCCGCAAAATTCCCGAGCGCTTTTTCCAACGTCAATCCCATCGCATACTCACGCTGCACCGTCGCTAATTCATCCGCCAATTGAGGGTGAGCAAAACCCATTTCATGAGTCATTCGTTGCAGAGTCAAAGGCAGGCTCAAGCCGGCATCTAAACAGACCACCATCAACTCCAGCAGATCAGGGATCGATTTTCTCAGCATGCGATGACGCCCGCGTGTCTGGTGGTTCAACCAACCGATCGGCGCGGAGAATGCCAACAGACATAACACCAAGCATACCGTCACCGACAATGCGAGCGGTTGGAACCATTCTGACAACATGACAATCGCACTTAGGGCGGTTGCGACCCCAAGTAGAACCGCTTGAACCACAACGTAATTTCGCGCCGCGGTGGGCTCGTAATAGCCAGCCCGAGCGAGTTGCTTTTGCAGCGACTTTTTCTCGTTAACGTGCGGAACGATGCGGTCAATTTGCCGCCACCATCGAGTGCCTGGCTTGGGACTCCGCAACGCATCGGGCGATCCGCCACCGATGGCAACGGTTCGGTTCCGTAGCATTCGTTGGTAATAATCACACCGTTGAAAGATCACATAGAATGCGAACGACGAGAGTGCAAAGACGAGAATGACGATTGGTAGATGAAAGTAATGCATGTTTGCCCCTATGCAGTGATGGATTGTCAGGAATGCCTAGACATCAATTCGTATGATGGATTGGACCCAGCATGCTCCCAATGCTTGTGCCGACAATGCCGCGACCAAAATCGACGGCCGCTCAATCAGCGTGCCGATATAGTCAGGTGCGAGGAAGTAAAGTCCAGCGAACGCGACAATGGGAAGCGCCATCAAGACGAACGCCTGCATTCGACCTTCGGCGGTCAAACAACGCACTCGCTGGTCAAATTGTTGTCGCTTGCGTAGCGTCACCGCCAAGTTCTCTAGCATGGTGACGATGTCACCCCCGCTACGTGATTGGACAATCAACGCGACCACAAAGATTTGTAGCTCCATGACCCCGCATCGTACCGCCATTTCACGCAGGCTCGATTCGCGACTGAGCCCGAGTCGTTGTTGATCACAACACAAGGCAAATTCCGTGGATACCGGAACGCTGAATGCTTCGGCGACCGTGCTCATCGCGGAGGGGACGGTTTGTCCCGACCGCACCGCACGTCCGAGAAATTGCAATACGGCGGGCAACTGTTTTGCCAATTGGTTGCGCCGCCGCCGCCGTTTGCACACCAAGTAGCAAATCGGCAGCAGGCATCCAAGGGGGACGAACACCATCGCATACGCGTTCAGGAAAAACGCTGCGACGAGTGAGACAAGGGCTCCACTGACCCCCGAGCGGATTGCGAACGAGCGAACCGACCACTCCGTCCCCGATTGTTCGAGCAATCGTTCCGCCATTTGTCCGATCGACGGTCGGCGATCGACTTCGGATGACCACGGTTCCGATTGTCGTTTGAAAATCGATTGGCTGCCATGAAATGGCTGCTTCGAAGTGAATTGGCGTAGTCGCGTCTTCAAGGTGGATGGGTAGCCGCATGCCCATTGCCAAACCATATGCAGCAGCAACAGAGCGGTAAGGATGCAGCCCGTTGCGACGGTGGACATCAGGATTGCGTTCATCGCATTTCTCCTTTCCAAACGCGGTCAATTCTCTCTTCCGGGTTAACGCCCATCGAGAACAGTTCGAGAGGCAAGTCCCATCCTTTTTGCTTCAGCTTTTCGACACATGCAGGGACGATTCCGCTCGACACGAACTGGCCGACGGGAACATGGTCGGCATTCACGCCGCTTGGCTGCCAAGTGAAAATGTCGTGCATGCTGACGTTTTCACCCAACATTCCCGTCACTTCAGAGATCTGAGTGACCTTGCGTTGGCCCGATTCCAAACGCGAGACTTGGACGACGAGATCAATCGAACTGGCGATTTGTCGTTGGATGATATGCATCGGCAGATCGGGCACCGCCATGGCCGTTAGCATTGTCAGACGTGAAATCGCCTCGCGAGAGTTGTTTGCGTGTACGGTGGATAACCCGCCGTCATGCCCCGTGTTCATCGATTGCAACATGTCAAAGGTTTCGCTACCTCGACATTCGCCGATAATGATGCGGTCGGGCCGCATCCGCAGCGCGTTTCTTAGCAAGTCGCGGGATGTCACTTCACCGCGCCCGTCCAAGTTTGCAGGCCGCGTTTCCATTTTGGCTACGTGAGGTTGCTGAAGTTGTAATTCCGCCGCGTCCTCGATCGTGACGATGCGCTCGGTGGATGGGATGAACGACGAAAGGATGTTGAGCAGCGTCGTTTTGCCTGCCCCGGTTCCCCCCGAAATCACGATGTTGATTCCGCCGCCCACACAGGCCGCCAGAAAAGCCAACATTTCTTTGCTGATCGAGCTGTGGGCCACTAAATCGGTTGCCGTGAAGGGGCGCGAGGAAGCTCGGCGAATGGAAACCAACGCCCCGTCAATCGCGAGCGGGCGAAAAACGGCATTCAAGCGACTGCCATCGGCTAAGCGTGCATCAACGATCGGGCTCGATTCATCAATTCGGCGACCTACCCGGCCGGCAATCCGTTGGACAATTTCAATTAAGTGCTCCAGGCTGCGGAACTGCGTTGCCGTTTTCTCTAATCGGCCCCGTCGCTCGACGAACACATTGCTCGGCCCGTTGATCAAAATGTCCGACACCGTTGGGTCGTTCAGCAAGGACTCCAAAGGACCTAAGCCCAAGGTTTCGTCCACCAATTCATCGACCAACTGACTTCGCTCTTCTTGCGTTAACAAGTCGATGTGATCTTGGCAAAGGTTCTCTGCGGCGGAGCGAAGTTGGGTGACGAGAACGTCCGTCGAGACGGTCTCCATGACACGCATGTCAATCCCATTGATTAACTTCTGATGTAGCCGCACCTTGAGCTCAAGCAATCGCTTGCTACGCGTGTCTTGGCTGCCGGTGCTCGGGGTGGCGAGCAGCGTTGCACCTCGTGGGGAGGCTACTGTTTCGGTTGAATTCATGTTGGCTTCCTTAGCTTGTCATTAATGTTTGAAGGCCCATGCGTTGCAGTAAACGACGCCTTAGTCCATGCACCTGTTCCGGTTCATCGGCAGTGATTTGACGCCTCGCGGCCTTCAGCCCCATCGACATCACGCTACGCGGATATTGGTTGATGACCGGCTGCCCGACATTGGTGCTGACCGTTTGCTCGGCCGCGTTGATCGGAATCATGTGCAAACTCACCTCGTGAAGTGCTTTGCGAATTTCATCCGTCGTAGGATGAAATCCATTGTCAAAGTCAACGGTGACCACATGGATCCGCTCCTTTGCGATCCCCGCATCGAGTAAATGGCGGAGTCGTTTTTCGGTTCTCCACAAGGACGTGATGTCCAATCGCGAACAAACGACAACGCTGTGGCATTCAAAAACGGAAGCCAGATTGTGATGGCTGGTGAAATCGTCAAACCCGATCACCGTTGGCATGTCTTGCGAGCGTGCATATTGAAGAAACGGCGCCGTGATGCGGTCATCCGTTGGCGAACGGGGTTGCACATGCGTTGACCCCGACAACAACTGGATTCCCGAAGAGTGTTTGTACAACGCTTGGGCTAACATTTGCGGATCAATGCGAGTGTGAGCAAGCAAGTCGTCCAAGGTGTGGTGGGGATCCAACTGTAACCGTGATCCCAACGCGGCCCCCCAGAACCGTAGTTCCAGCAGACAACAGCCGCCTGCGGCACTCGCCAGATCGGAGGCGAAATTCAATGCAACCAAGTCCGCATCGCTGACGTCTCCGGTGGACAAAACCGCAATGCTGGGTGGCTTCGGGTGCGTCTCGTTGCTCGTCGCGTCCAAGCGGCGAACCAAACTGGCGATTTCGTTCGCGATTTCCGATTGCAGGTCGATGTAATCGAATGCTCCACGGCGAATGCACTCCACCACCAAGCTCGCATTCGCGGTAGACCCGACCACCACCACTTTTGCCTGGGATTGCGAGACGCAGCGATCAATCAGGTTTAAGGTGTCGTCGACGAGCAAGCCGATGACGACAAAGATGAGTTGAGCTTCTCCGCTACTGCGGCCGGACAACGCTTCGTTGATCGGCATGGTCTCGCAGCAAAGGCCATTTTTTACTGCACTTTCGCAGACTAGATTTGCGAGCGAGAAGTCATCACTGTACACAATGCCATTCATGGTTTCGCAATTATTTTCAGTAAGGCAGGGGGGGCTGGGGCAGGGGGCGACGACGGCCGGTTCAATGCTTGTTCACCTGTGAGTCAAGTTCCCGGGGGCGAGTGCGTGTAACTCAGAGCATTTGAGTGCAGCGGGGAAAACTTGTTGCAGGTGCAAGAGTCTGAAAAAGCATATGACACTAGATAGCACCGGATGGGAGCAAACTTCCTGTATTCACCGTTGCCGTCAACTTGATGACTCTTTTCTCCGCGTCTAACGGTCGCACCGGGGGGTGTGCTGATCCCTTTTCCTGTCGCAGTGCGGCGCGTTGGCGCCAGTTCAGATAACGCCTTGCGCCACTGCGGGTGTTTGCCGCGGAGTTCGGCTGCGTGAATAAGAGCATTCGGTTGCACCTGGGGTTGGTGCAATGGGTTGTCTTCGACGGTTTGTTGGCTTTTTTATCGTGTTTTCGTTAATGGCAGTGGGTTGCACCAGATTGTCGAGTGCACGCGTTTGTATCTCAGTTGTGTTTGTCGGGGGGGGTGGTGAGTCTGGTGCGAGTCTGTGCAGTGCAAGCTTGTTCAGGTGCGAGGCGTTGTGTGGTCGCGTTTGCTGGCGTCGTGCCTCGCCGTTGCATTGGTTTTAATTGCTTTCCCGGTTGGTTGGCCTTGGTGTCCGCTGCGACGTCGTTTTGGTGACGGATCGCTTTGCTTTGCTGCGGATGCGTTTGTACACCTCTGGGCTGTTTCATCGCGACACAGGCTGGTGCAACGTCTCAGATGCAATTGGGTGAAGTGGTCACGCGTTCAGGTGCGGTGGCAGTTCCGGACTGGATCAAGGGCCGTGCGTCTTCTGCTTGTCGTGTCGCCATGCATCAAGCGAGCTGCAATCCGAATGCGGCGTGTGGAGCAAAACGCGGTGAGCGGCTGCGGCGGAGATGGCGGTAGGAACGGTCGTCGCTGGATGGCTTCCCCCCCAAACGCATGCACACGCATACGCGCCCCCACACGCACGGATCCATCAGCCCAAGGACGGCCTCATGGAAAGATGGCGGTTCTAGAAGTCGGCTTGGCGATGAATCGGCGGTCGTTTCGAGGTCAGCTTTCGCTGGTGTGGCGAGTTGTAATTCTCAAACCACGCGTCGTGGAACCTCACTCGATGGATGCGAAAATGAAAAAACAACTCGCTTTGACTGGCGTCGCGATCGCCATCGCCGCGTTCGTCATTCCGCTGCCCGAAACTCGCTCGCTTCAGGCGGCGCCGCCGAAGGGCATTGCACTGCCCGATTTTGAGAGGGGAGGCACATGGGGGGCGCTGAATCGACAAGCGATGCAGACATCCCAATCGAGAATCCGAAGATCGTTTACACGCGAAGGCGTGCGTTTTGTCGTCGGTAAACGAAAAGGGCGATTCGAGACGTTCCAAGAAACCATGTTTTCAGGCGGCGTGACCTACATCCGCCTGCGACCGGTCAAGCTGATCCAGCAAGTTCCCGAATCGCAGTAGAGCGAACCCCAGAGGGGACGCGCGCAGGCTGCGGCCTTTAAAATAAAACCCAGGGCGAAAACCCTTTCTTTGACTCAGTGCGGATGAGAGGACTTGAACCTCCACGACCTTGCGGGCACTAGAACCTGAAGCCACTCTCAAAGCATTGGCCTTGCACCGCTTCCGCATTGGAAACAGTGTAAATCATTGGGGTTTCATCGACTTGCGTCGCTAAAGCATTGGAAGCGCATTTGCTTAGCATTGGCAATAATGTCACTTGTTCTGTCACTTGCTGTCGCAGGAATGGAACATCCGCTGACGCCGGTAGTTATGCGTGCGTCAAGGCATCCACGCCAAACGCTTGCAACCAGTGTTCGGGGTGGGCTGAAATCTTCACCGGCATGAATCAGCGTTCGATTGAAATCACCAAGCCCCAAAGCGGTCACGTTCAACGCATGATCTATCCTCTGGAGTGAAATAGTCCTTTATAGGTGACTAGGCCATCCGGTCGATAAAATCGGAACGTCGTAACGTTCGTGCAAATGAATCCGCTGTCGGCCACCGGAGCAGTCAAGCGGACCTTCCAAAACCGCTTCGATCGACTTGGCTTACTGAACACCGAATACAAGACCTGACCCTGGCGAAGCCTTCCTCGACCGTCACATCTCCGCCCCAACGGGGCAGTCCTATGTCAGCCCAGGCCAACGGCCTGGGTTATCAACAACAATCGCCGGAAAAGCCCCAACGGGGCGGTCCTAACGCTTTGTCGTCATGCGGCCAGCCAGCGTCCGAGCAGCCAGCCCCAGAAGTCGACGGGCCGCGCGATCACCATGGGTATCGGTCGTGGCAACCGTGAAGCCACACCGAGCGTCTACGGCTAGCCCGCTCTCGCTAGCCCTGCATGCCTCCACAAGATGCTCTGCCCTTGGCGTCTCCAAAACGGTTCTTGATCCAGTCGACAGCGAAAAGTTAGAGTGTTACGCATGACAAAAGTCTCCTAACCGCAGATCAGGCGGCGTGTGTTCTGGCAACTGCCGAGGTTGCGTCTGGACGAGGAACACGGCAAGCGCCGACACCACATTGGCTCGAGCTCTTCTTCGTGGTCGCGGTCGCTCAGTTCGCATACGCGTTCGCCGGGCATGTCTCGCTACAGGCGTTCGGGGTCTTCGTCGCGATGTTCATCCCTCTGCTCTGGATTTGGGTGGGCATCACGTCTACAAGGGTTTGTTCTGCCAAGACTCTCGCCAGCCGAGCCGATCTCCTCCGTCAGCTTATGAATTCCCGTCTGTACTACCGTCCAGCGAACCGATGAAATTCAGAGTGCCGATTCGATTGCACCTTGTCGAGCATTGCGCATTCAGCATGGCACTTCTGGCACCTTGCCATGGTTGCAACCAGCATCGTGCCAGTGGCACCAACGAATCACCTTGCTCACCACTGGGACTGATTACCCGACAACATGCCATGTGAGCCATGGCTCTCAACCGTAGCAGATCCGTGGCGTCTCGCGGAACTCTTTGCATGGCAGTACCGAAGCAAGATTTCGGCATGAGTCAGCCTGCTCCGGCGTCGGCCACCGGAGCAGATTCGCTGGGCCGCAGCCTCGGACATTACCTGACACCAGACACGCCCTTCTGGGCGCACTCTTGATCAAGCCATTTGGGTCTCAACGAGGAGTCATCTAACGCGCACATTCTTCCGCCTGGACACCGTCCGTGGCATTCCCAGGTGGGTGGCTTTTCGGTGATACTGCTCTATCGGGCTGAAGTATTTGTAACGCCGCATCAACGAAAGAGACAAAATTGGCTATCAAGTTGTCGAATCTGCAAATCCTATGGGGCTTAGCAGGGGCGCGTGAAAAATTCGAGGACATGGTAAGCCAACTGATTCATGTGGAGAGACCCGATTCGCAACGCATCCGAATCTTCAAAGGCGATGGCGGCCTGGATTCCTTCGAGGGGGAATTCAGCGATCCTGATGGAATCGACGTGTTTCAGATCAAGTATTTTCCCGGCAAGATCGAGGACGCCCAGAAGGGTCAGATTCGTGGTTCGTTTACTACGGTGCGCGACAGCACAAAGTTTAAGGTCAAAAGCTGGACGCTTTGCCTTCCGGTCGACTTGAGCCTTGAGGAAACCGAATGGTTTGAAGGCTGGAAAGCGAAGCAGGCGGTTAGCGGCATCGAGATTCGACAACCGTGGGGCGCGCTGCACTTCGAAACTCTTCTCCTGCAGGAGAAGAACCGGACCACCAAGGAAGCTTTCTTCCGGGAGGAAAGTACGGTGCTGCTGCGCGAACAGGTCGGCATCCTGAATGAGCTAAAGCAGCAGGGCGGTCGAAACCTGAAAGTGCGAGTCAATCCGGTGTGGAACCGCCAGAAGCTTCAGGCACAGATTCAGTTGTTCAACAACGGAAAGGGAGCGATCTATATCACGAGTTGTTGGATACAGTGGGGGCCAGAGGGCAAGAAGGGCGCGCGTCAGGCTTTCGATACGATCAGGGGAACTCTACCTGTCCGGTTGGAAGAACACGACGCAGCAGATTTGCTGATTCACATAAACCGCGATGTCGAGGAGTTAAGCGGTATTGGAGTTTTCGACGGCGACCAGCAGCTTTGGCTAGCAACAGATGAGAACATGGTCGTCTTCAAACATGATGCGATTGCGCATCGACTGCCGGGCACAGATGAGCCAGCGGAGGAACCATCTGCCGAGGGGCTAAAGCTAGATGTCAAAGCGCGCGTGACAAGACCGCCTGGCCTCGATCACGACCTGCTTGAATTCGTCATCAAGAATGAAAGTGCCCGACCGGTGTCGGTGCATAATGTCCAGCTTGGTTGGACGTATACCCCGCCACGGCAAAAACCAAAGTTTCCGGGGAAGCCGTCTGTTGCAGAGGCCGGTGGTAGTGTTGGATTGTTGCGGCAATCGACGACAAATCAGCTTGCCCTGGGCGAACACGTCGTGTTCCTATTGGAGAAAGAAATGTCGATCTTCCTCGTCGAAGTCGCACGCGGGGATGTGCTGGATGAGGACATAGTCCTGGAGTTTGTCACTGATGAAAAGTGGTCGTGGAAAGCGACGATGGACGAGATTCCGTCCGTGGTACGGGCCGTGGCGAACTCGGTAGTGGAATCAATGAGACGCTAGTCGTTCAGCGATATCACTATCCTCGCCGCATTCGACGGCGTCACAGCAAGTTAAGAGCTTTTCGGTCCGACACGCCGAAGCCGCCTGCTCGCACAAGAGTCGAACCGTTCGGTGCAACGAAATCTGAGCCAGATCCGGTTTCATCGACCGGGCACGGCGCGACGGTCCCAACTACCGTGGAGTGTCGCATTTTATTCCGAGATTCGGAGGTCAAGCAGGGAGCATTCGGTCACATCGCATGTCGAGAGGAGCTTGCTGGAGGTAGTCGACAGCAACGCAGGAGATTCTCCAGATGTCGACAAATTTTCCATCCGCTGTCCAACGCTATTGCAAAGCCAAGAAGCACTCGAAGGGCACAAGCGACGAATACAAAGCCACCGTGAGAAAGTGGATCAATTGGGGGCAAGAGATCCCTCTGGAACAGCTATCCCGATCGAGCATTCGAGATTTTCTGGATTGGATTTACGACGATGCAGTTAAACAAGGAGGTGAGAATCCGGAGCGGACATCGAACAAGGCACGCGATCATGTCCGCGCTATCGCCGCATGGGCATGGGAAAACGACATCATTGAGTCGCTTCCGCGATTCCCAAAGCCGCGTCCGCAACGCGATGTCGCTGGCCGTCAGTATTTGAGCAAGGCGGAACTGAACGCACTCTACTTTGCCACTTACCAGATGCGCCGACCACGCGCGTGGAAGCAACCGCACCCGTTTGGTCAGTACTGGCGATCGGCGATCGTTCTTTTCTTCAACTACGGCCTGGATACGGGTACCATCTGGAAGACCAAAACAACTCACGAACCGCTCTTATGGCGGCACGTTTTCTGGAGCCATGAATCGCCTGATCGACAATCGAAGCTTCGATCTCGCTATGGATGGCTATTCTATCGACGAGTTAAAACGAACAAATCGTTCTATCGGCCGATTAATCGGGCGGTTCACGCACATTTGCGTCGGCTTCAACCTCCAATGTTCGTACCAGAGGAACCGATATTCGTTGGTGGAACTGCGAGGCCCAACGCGGTCTTCAAACGGCTGATCGCCCTCGCAGGGATTCGCGATAAAGTCGATATTGAAACCGGCGTTGCCAAAGACTGGCTGTTGAAGGATCTCCGCAAGACTTGCGCGACTTACTACGACGAGCACATGCCCGAGTCTTCCATCGAAATCCTCGGTCACTCTGTCAGCGGCGTCACTTACCGGCACTACGCTCATCGAGATCCATTGGCATTCAAAGCAATCATGACGATCCCGCAGCCTTCCGCCTTCATGGCTCTATTACGGGGGATCGAGGGTGAATGCCCTTGCTGCCGAAGGAAGTTTGCAGGCGAGTGATCTACCGGTCGATGAAACCGGAGCATGCAGGTTGTTGCATAGGACGGTTCGTCCTGTGCGTGCTACTTGTCTGATGCTTGGCCCTGAATCTGCCGGTCTCGCGCCTTTGGCTCGAAGACAGCCATGTCGGTGCCAGTCGTGAAAATTGGGAATGCAATCGGCCGATATTGGGCGTCCCGAGAACGCTCGAATTAGTAGTAGCGACAAGACGGCTATTGAACTTTTGGTCACCGGGGTCCGGGGCTGGGAAGCCAGGTTGCGGTGGCGGAAGGATGACGTAACACCTGAATGAGTTCGCACTTTCAGAACGTATGCTGTGCAAGGGGCTTGAGGCACGGCATTGACTGAATCCCGTCAGTCGTTGTAGTCGATCACGGAGTACGGCTTCCGAAGATTTAGAATGTCAAAGCCCGCTTCGTGCTTCCTGCACGTATATGCCATGATCCCGAACACCTTAAAGAAGATGAAGCGCCAGCAGGTCAGTTGGCTGTTCGGACAGTACGCCATCTGCATGGAGAAGGCATAGTCCCCCGAGAAGAAACCGGGACATTTGCCTATCTCTTGCTCGTTGAAATCGTACAGGGGGTTCGTATTCTTCCTGTCGCCTAGCGTGTACTTCATGATGGAGTGTTCGGCGGGGATTTTCAGCCCATTGCTCAGCTTGTACCACCACCCCCGCACGAGTTTGTCAGTGATCCGTCCAAGGCGTTCGCCCTGCAGGGCCATGTTGATCCCGCCAGGGAACAGCAGTTCCTGCTCTGGGGTCTGCTTCGACAGCGAGGCGAACGTGTCGGCCTGGAGCCCCTTGGCCTCCTTCCTTTGAATAGCCCGCATAAACCGCTCTTCGACGGCCTGGGCGTCTTTCGATGCCTCGGCTCCCGAGAGCATCGCCAACCGCTGCATGTACTCGTCGTCCTTGCTCGCGCCACCGTTACATCTTCGGCATGCGGGAACCCACGGCTTATTCTGGGTTCCTTTCGCATAGATCGTCTGGGGTGGGATGTGGTCCTTGGTAGTCCCCGGGACCGGGCAGTAGGCGCACTCGCCGAGGATTGCGGGATTGTTAGCTCTCGCCATCGGTGTAACCTATCAGGGAAATATATTATCCGGCGGACGGGTTTGGCTGGACGGCTGTGACCTTATCCTTAATTTTCGACCAGTACCCGAAGTTGGGGTTGAAAGCCGCCGCAACCTCCGACGCCCGTAAAGCCGCCGCTTCGGGCACGTTGGCGTGCTCGTCAAACAGAACGGCATTTCCCTGGCGGCGAAGATTGACGGCTCCATCTGCCTGGAACCAGACGGTCCAGGTCTGTACCACGACGAGAATCCGTGGCAGTTTCGCCGCCAGTTGCAGAAACGTCTTGCCGAACTCCTCAACCTCGTTTGCCTTCGACTCAAGCCAGGCACGCCATTCAGCCTCGTAGCTGAATACTTTGCCAGGATCGACCTTGAAGGCGTCCTCTAGCCCAACGACAAAAACGCCGAAGCAGTCGTTCTCGTTCAGTTTGCCGTTGAACTTTTTGACCAGTTTTACGAGTTGGTTCGGCGAGTTCGGATGCTTCACCTCGGCACGCAAAGGCTCGATGAACAGGTCCCCGGATGGGTCGTTCGATACTGGATTGAGCGCCACCTTCATCCCACGTTTGATGCACTCTGCTGCGGCGAATAGTTCAAGCTCGAAGTCCTTGAAGAATATTTTCTTGTTTTCGCCTTCGCCGGCCGGAGTGCCGTAATCGACCGAGCCGGTAGTGATCTGCTTCAAATGCTGGGTCGGATCGAGCCCGTGGTCGAGGCACGGCTTAAGGGTTTCAGATAGGTTCCAGACGATGCTTGCGGCCCGAGCGCTTTCGACGAACGCTTTCTCGGTGCCCTTTTCGCCCTTCGTGACGGCATCGGCGATTGCTTCCGCTTCAGCCAGAGCCTGCTGGAACCCCTCGCCAGCGACGAGCTTGACCTTGTACTTCTTGAGCAGATCGCGGATTACAAAGGAACGCCTTTTCAGCTCGTCGAAGTCCATCAAGGGAGTTTTTCCTGTCATGTGGAATTGCCCACGAAAAGTTGACAGTGGGCCGGTCTTAACGGGAAGGTAAATGGTGCCTCCTGTGGATCAGGATTCACCGACGAATAACGGTTCTTC
>NZ_SJPT01000013.1 GCF_007860095.1 Novipirellula galeiformis
TTCTGTCAATCATCTTCCTGTAAACCAACTCCCCAGAAACGAACAACCCCATGCCGATTGAGCTGCGATTGTGAGTAGCGATCTCATCCAGAAGGCTGGGCGGCGGAAATCAGATAAACAGAAAAATGAGTGGCAGGGAATGAAACGCAGTCACTCCATTTTTCTGTCAATCATCTTCCTGTAAACAAATCCCGAGAAACGAACAAGCCCACGCCGATTGACCGCGATTGTGCTTAGCGATCTCGTCCAGAAGTCTGGGCGCCGGAAATCAGATAAACAGAAAAATGAGTGACAGGAAAATGAAACGCACTCGCCCCATCTTTCTGTCAAACATCTTCCTGTTAACCAAACCACCCCAGAAACGAACAAGCCCACGCCGATTGACCGCGATTGTGCTTAGCGATCTCGTCCAGAAGTCTGGGCGACGGAAATCAGATAAACAGAAAAATGAGTGGCAGGGAATGAAACGCAGTCACTCCATTTTTCTGTCAATCATCTTCCTGTAAACAAATCCCAAGAGACGAACAACACCATGCCGATTGAGCTGCGATTCACGCCTGAGCGTTGGGATCAGGAGCGATTTACGAAAGTCGCCTATGAAGTGCTTGGGAAGACCTTTGATATTCATAATGAATTTGGCCGGTTCTTTGACGAAGAGATTTACAAACGTGAATTGGGATTTCGTGTTGGCGGTCTCTCCTTGGAAGAACCCATTGACGTTGTGTTTAAAAGCTATCGGAAACAATATTTCATCGACGTATTAGCGGGGTCTGGAGCGATATTTGAATTCAAGGCCACTGAATCACTGACGGAACGACATCGATCACAGCTCATCAACTATTTGTTACTTACCGGCCTACCTCGTGGAGTGTTGATCAATGTACGAACTGAAAAAGTTCAGCATGAGTTTGTGAACTGTACACTAATGCCTGCCGACCGCCAGCAATTTGAGATCGACGATAAGCTTTGGCAAGCTGAAACCCAACGCGAGATTGATTTGAGGAACTGGGTGGAAGGTTTCCTTCGTGATATTGGCGTTGGACTCGATGTTGCCCTGTACGAAGATGTCGCGACAGAATTCCTGGGTGGCGAGCGACGGGTCGTACAAAATGTGGAAATTGTTTCGCAGAACGGTAATCTGGGAAGTCAAAAATTCAGACTGTGCCGCCCACGCATCGCTTTTCGAATCACTGCACTCGCCGACCAGTTACATATTTTTGAGCATCACGCCCGCAGAATCCTTAATCACACTGCACTCAAAGCGATTCACTGGATCAATATCAACCGATCGATGGTCACCTTCAAAACTTTAACCGCGTAACCCCCATCTTTCTGTCAATCATCTTGCTGTAAACCACCTCCCCAGGAACGAACAAGCCCATGCCGATTGACCGCGATTGTGATTAGCGATCTCATCCAGAACGCTGGCCGACGGAAATCAGCTAAACAGAAAGATGAGTGACAGGAAAATGAAACGCACTCGCCCCATCTTTCTGTCAATCATCTTCCTGTAAACCAACTCCCCAGAAACGAACACGCCCATGCCGATTGACCGCGATTGTGCTTAGCGACCTCGTCCAGAAAGCTGGGCCACGGAAATCAGATTTACAGAAAGATGAGTGACAGGAAAATGAAACGCAGTTACCCATCTTTCTGTCAATCATTTTCCTGTAAACCAAATCCCGAGAGACGGACGACCCCATGCCGATTGAGCTGCGATTGTGCTTAGCGATTGCGTCCAGAAGTCTGGGCCACAGAAATCAGATTTACAGAAAGATGAGTGACAGGAAAATGAAACGCACTCGCCCCATCTTTCTGTCAATCATCTTCCTGTAAACCAACTCCCCAGAAACGAACAACCCCATGCCGATTGACCGCGATTGTGCTTAGCGACCTCGTCCAGAGGGCTGGGCGACGGAAATCAGATAAACAGAAAAATGAGTGACAGGAAAATGAAACGCACTCGCCATATTTTTCTGTCAATCATCTTCCTGTAAACCAACCTCCATCCCCCTCGCGGAGACGAACGAATGAAGATCACGTGTATTGATCGACGCATGCTTCTTAAAGGGATCGGTGGAGTCACTATCGGACTGCCATTCCTCGAGGAGATGTTGGTATCGACGGCGCATGCCGCGGAGAAAGCGATCGTTCCTGTGCGGGCCTTCAATGTTTTCTTTGGCCTCGGCATTCCGGCTCCGCTCCAAAAAGAGGGATTTGAAGGGGTGCTCGAACCACTCAAGCCGCTGAGTAATAAACTGCTGATCATGCGTGGAGTGGACCATCTGCGTGCCGACGAGAAAGGAATCAACGCTCATTACGATGGTGCGACCGCGGCGTTCACAGCCGAACCACCGGACGGGGAAGCCAAAGCCGGCGGTGCTTCGATTGACCAAATGGTTCGCCGCGCCCACCACCCCAATGGCCTTCCGCCGGGAATGGTGCCGACGTTGGTGGCCGGCACGTTCTTCCGCCGCAGCCGCGTGGGCCGCTACGTTCACAGTTTCAACCCAGACGGCACCGTGGCCGCGACGATGCAAGAGAAACCTCGCGACGTGTTTGAGCGTGTTTTCGGCTCGCTGGCAATGCCAAACGAATCGAGTGACGCTCGACGCGATCGAATCAAACGCAGCGTGCTCGATACCGTCGCCGAGGAGTACAAGTTCTACACTGGAGTAAATTCGCCGTTGGGCACCGCGTCCAAAGCGCGCATCGTCGAACATCTCGAACGAATCCGAGAGTTCGAGCAGCGAGCGTACGCGATGCATTCAAAAACGACCGGTGGGCCGAATCTGCCCGCTGAATCGAAACTGTTGCACGGCGGGGCCGCCGATCCGGGTGGGATGGGAATCGACATCACCGTGGAAGAACTCACCAGCGAATGGCGGTTGATGGCAGATCTGTACGCGTTTGCCATTCAAATGGATCGCGTTCGCTTTGGTTCGCTAACTTTCCTGGCCGCCGGTGAACGCATTCGCTTGAAGGGTGACTACGAATACGACGGCCGCAAGGTGATTGCCTTCGATGATGCGGCGCAACTCAAATCCTCGGGCGACAAGGGTTGCAGTCACGAATGGTGGCACCAGTTCAACGAAAAGAAGAACAACGAACAACTTCGCGCGCACGCCCACTTGAAGATGCGTGAAGTGGCGTACTTCCTGAGTCGACTGGACGATAAAAATTCGGTGGACGCCAACGGCAAGACACTGCTGGACAATTCGTTGATCACGATCTCGACTGAATCTGGAGATGGACGGCATAACGACGTCAAACGTGAACTCTCCGGTATTTTCCACGCCATCACCGCCGCTGATGGTCGATTCAAGACAGGCCAAATCATGGACGTCAATGCCGAAGGGCTGGACGTTTACAACACAATGCTCACCGCAATGGACGTCAAAGATCGCCTTGGCTCTGAAAAACGAAAAATGACGTCCGTCGATTCAATCCGTACCTAACTTGATTGGTTGTCGTTCCCGGGCTCGTCCATCGTCACTGCAGTATCCGGCACATGCCAAGTCCGGCGGTTAAGCGATTAAGTCGCGAATCACCTTCGCTTTCTCGACTCCCGTCAGACGCATATCGAGGCCTTGGAATGGAAAACTGAACCGATTTGAGTCGATTCCCAACAAATGCAACATGGTGGCGTGGAGATCGCGGACGTGCACGACGTCGTTAACGGCGTGATACCCCAGTTCGTCGGTCTCTCCGTAGCTGGTGCCTCCTTTGACGCCGCCGCCTGCCATCCACATCGAAAATCCTTTGATGTGGTGATCTCGCCCCGGCCCCCCTTTGCCTTGAAACATCGGCGTGCGACCAAATTCACCGCCCCAAATCACCAGCGTGTCTTCGAGCATCCCACGCTGCTTCAAATCGTGGATCAACGCCGCAGTGGGTTGGTCCGTCAATCCACAGCAGATGTCCATGTACTTCTGCAGATCGCCATGGTGATCCCAGCCGCGATGGTAAAGATGGATGAACCGCACGCCGCGCTCAGCCAGACGTCGCGCCAACAGACAATTCGAAGCGTAAGTGCCATCACCCGGCTGGGCACCGTAGGCATCGAGAACGTGCTGAGGTTCATTCGATATGTCCATCAGTCCAGGCACCGATGTCTGCATTCGAAACGCCATTTCGTAGGCCGAGAGCCGAGTGTCGATGTCGGCGTTCGCGACCTGGGCGTTGCGTTTTTGGTCCAGCTTGTGAATGGCATCGATCAGCGCCGCTTGCTGATTCGCCGAGACGCCTTGGGGATTGCTTACGTAATCCACCGGATCGCCGGTGGAGTTAAATTCGACGCCCTGAAACCGACCTGGCAGAAATCCAGCCGACCATTGACGTGAGCCAATCGGTTGTGGGTTGCGGCCACCCTGGCTGGTGAGCACGACGAAGCCAGGCAATTCCTCGGTTTCCGAACCCAAGCCGTACGTGACCCATGACCCCATCGACGGTCGTCCGCTGATCGCGGTCCCCGTATTCATGAAAGTATGCGCCGGATCGTGGTTAATTTGCTCGGTCACCATCGAGCGGACAATCGCGATATCATCAGCGATTTTAGCTGTGTGAGGAAGATAATCGCTGATCCGTTGGCCGCTCTGGCCGTGACGTTGAAACTTGGTGAGATGGCCCTGAATCTTCAGTGTCTGTCCCTGTAGCTGGGCGATGGGTTGGCCGTTTGTGAACGACTCCGGCATCGGTTGCCCGTCTAACTGGTCCAAATGCGGCTTGTAGTCAAAGGTTTCCAAATGAGACGGGCCTCCTGCCATACACAGAAAAATTACCCGCTTCGCTTTGGCCGGAAAGTGAGGCAGAGTGCGTGGCGAAGCGGCGGAGGCTAGGCTCGACATCGCGGCGGAACCGAGGCTGAGACCGGTTTGGTTGAGGAACGTGCGGCGGGTAAAAGGATTCATGATCTAGTTCCGGGTAACCGTTTCGTTCAAGTTTAACAGCGTCCGACAGATTGCCGTCCAACTAGCAAGTTCGATCTTGTCCAGTTGCTTCGAAATCGGTGCGATGCCTGTTTTGAGCAACGCGTCTGCACGAGCGGGCTCGCTGACATACTCAGTCTGCGTCGTTTCTAGAAGCGTCTTCAGCACGTCCCGTTCCTCGGCATCCGACGACCGCGACAGCACCACACGATAAGCAAACTCAATCCGATCATCGGCCGTTTCTCCGCCCTCCGTCAGAATCCGTGCCGCCAACACTCGAGCGGCCTCGATAAACGTAGGATCGTTCAGCAACACGAGTGCCGCATTGGGAGTGTTCGAGCGTGCGCGCTGCGACGTGCATTCCTCTCGGCTCGGAGCGTCCATCGCCTTGAGCATGGGATGCAGAAACATCCGCTGCCAATGCACGTAGAGTCCCCGCCGCCATTGGTTTTCGTTCTCGTGCGGCTCGTATTGGCGAGTGGGAAAGTTGAGATGTCGGTAGTAGCCGGCCGGTTGATACGGTTTAGCCGTGACGCCCCCTTGCTCGCGAATCAGCAGCCCTGAAACGGCCAGCGCATTGTCGCGAATCAGCTCGGCAGGCAGCCGATAACGCGATTGACGCGCCCCCCATTGATTGTGGGGATCACGCTCCAGCAATTCCGGAGACCCAACCGAAGATTGCCGCCACGCGCGACTGGTGACCAACAGACGCACTAAAGCCTTCACATCCCAGCCACTCTCGTGGAAGCTAACGGCCAGTTGGTCGAGCAATTCCGGATTCGCAGGCGGTTCGCCCTGGCCGCCGAAATCGTCCAGAGAACGCGAGATACCGGTGCCGAAATACAGATACCAGAATCGGTTCGCAAAGACCCGTGCGGTCAACCCGCCTCGGCCGTTTTCGGCGTCGACTAGCCAATTCGCCAGATCCAGACGCGTTGCACGATCTCCCGCGGCCGGGCTGACTTTGCCAAGAAACCCGGGGACTGCCGGCAGCACCACTTCGCCGCTGTCATCTTGCCAATTACCGCGGGGCAGCACTCGTATCGTTCGCGGCTTTTCCGCTACGGTGATCATCGTCAAACGCCCCTGATTTGCCAATTCACGGTGCTGTTTTCTTAGCTCACGAAATGCGTCAAGTTGTGCTGGTGGAGCAAGCACTGCGATTTGTTGCTCCACTTCAGCCCGCTGTTTGGCCAACGCCTGCTGCATCTCAGGCGTTTTGTCCTGTTTCATTCGATCCGTTAACGTCTGATGCGTCAGTTCCAGCTTCGTAAGCCGAGTTTGCGTTTCGTTACTGAACACGAGCGTCATTTCCCGATCTAAACGAGCGAGTTCCTGCTCCTGCGTTTCAGTGTAGACCCGGATCTCCGGCGGACGGTTTGCAGGTAAGGCATTTCCGCCAAACCCGCGGTCCGCGATATCCGCGAAGAACGCCCCCAACGCATAGTGGTCTCTGATGGTGTATGGATCATATTTGTGATCGTGGCACTGTGCGCAACCGACCGTCGCGCCCATCCAGACCGCTGCAACATTCCGCACTCGATCGGCATTATAAATCGCATCGTATTCTTTTAGCTGCAGACCGCCTTCGTGAGTTGTCTGAAGCAGCCGATTGTAACCCGACGCCACTTTCTGGGCCGTGGTTGGATTCGGCAACAAATCGCCAGCGAGCTGCTCACGCGTGAATTGATCAAACGACATATTCGCGTTCAATGCCGCCACGACCCAATCACGGTACGGCGAAATATTATGATCCTGATCCCCGTGGTATCCCACGGTGTCGGCGTACCGAACCAGATCTAACCAGTACATAGCCAATCGCTCACCAAAGTGGGGCGACGCTAACAAATCATCAACGACGCTCGCCAAATCACGTTCTCCGTTAACAAACGCGTCCGTCTCCTCCGGCGTCGGCGGCAACCCGGTCAGATCAAAGTGCAATCGCCGGATCAATGTCACCCGGTCCGCATCCGGTGCGGGTTGCAAACCTTCGGATTCCAAACGTGCGAGCACGAAGAAATCGATCCAGTTTTCCGGCCAAGCTTCATCCTTAACCTTTGGAATTGCCCGCTTTATTGGCGAGACATAGGCCCAGGGTTCCGAATACTCTCCGCCATCGGCGATCCAACGTATCAACAGTTCCACCTCCTCGCGTTTGAGCGATTTGTGTGAATCCTGCGGCGGCATCGGATCTTGCTCGTCAAGCATCCGCCGCACCACTTCGCTTTCGTTGGGCCTTCCAGGAACCAGTGCAGCATACCCTCCTAAATCAGCCAAAGCACCTTCGGAGGTATCAAGCCGCAGGCCAGCTTTCCGCTCATCCGCATCGGGACCATGACAAAAGAAACACTTGTCCGATAGGATCGGCCGGATATCGCGGTTGAAATCGATATCTCGCTCGGTGCCCCACGCCGAGGACAGGCTGATCAGTCCAAAACAGCTGAGCAAGAGAAGTTTCAGCAAGTCGAATTGGGTTCGCACTCTTTTTCGCCTTCACTACGTTGTGTATCGATTAACAGCGTGTCATAAGCAGCTAAAGCAGCACTCGTTCCGCCGATTAGCCGTTGTGATGCTAGACCGGACCTTGCATACGAACGACCAAAATGTCTTAACGGTTTTCTCAGAAAGGTGTGATGGCAATTGAGTGATGGACGCAATTAAAATCATAACCCGAAGCGTTAGCGAAGGAATTTACGAAGGCTCCCTCGCTGACGCTTCGGGCTATGCAATATCCGCGTCTAGCGTCGAAACGGCTAACGGGATATCACCCGATCGTGCCTAGCAGCTTCGCTTGTCGAACTGGTTTCAAAATCCCACGAGCCCGAGTTTAAGTCCAACGAAAAATACCTTGTCCAGCCAACCATGGCTGCCGTTTTCGCCGACGCCCTATTTCCAAGTTTTCGTGGTTGAGGTTTCCCACCTCTGTCATTCGCATTCGCACACTTGCCTCAACCCACCGCCCTGCCTCGCCCCACCGCCCCTGAGGCGAGACTGCGGACTTAGTCGCACTGCGTATCATCAAAGAAACGCAAAACGCTCTCCCTCTGGGAAGGTCGCGAGCAACGAGCGGGGAGGGTTTAAGATCCCCGTACCAAACTCAACGCGATTAATTCAGCATTCCCCGCGCGCCCAGTATGATTCTACACTCTGGCCGCAATCGAATTTGAGGTGCCAGGGAAATCAGGGAAATCGGTGCCTCGCATCGAGATTCATCCGCAAGCAATCCGTCCATTTGGATCGCCCCGACTCCGCTCAAACTGCCTGGCCGATTGTCGCTGATCGCTCCGCGACCAGAACGCTGGATCGCGACAGACGTGCGTTCCATAAATCGCTGACAGGGGAACGAACTCGCAGAAACGAGAACGGGGTCCAATCGCCCCCCCTGCGTCGCGTTTCCCAACGAGCCTGTTTCTCGCCGTCGATGTCAGCGGGACTATTCAGCTAACAGGGCTTCGATCGTGGTCCGCATTTGTTGTTCGCCGGGCGTCCCCTGCCAATTCATTTCTCCCTGCCACCAGCGGCGGACGAAGCCTTCTTTGTCAATCAAATAGACCGTCGGCCACATCGTCGTGTTGTACGATTTCCAATTGGCGGAGTCGGCGTCGAGCATCACGGGGTAGTCGATCCCTTCGGCCTTGGCCGCAGCTCGGACTTGGTCAAATTTTCGCTCCGACGATGTCTCGGGCGTTTGGATGCCAATCACCACAAGCCCCGCGTCGGCATAGTCCCGGTGCCAAGCGGCGTAATGCGGCAGGTTGCGTTTGCAATTGATGCACTGATACGCATAAAAGTGGACCGCGACCACTTTGCCTCGGTGCTGTTTCAGCGTCACCGGCGTGCCGTCAATCCACTTCGCTCCTTCGCTTCGCAATTCGGGCGCCAGCGGGTAGGTGCGTTTGATACTCGCGAAATCGAACGGTTTGCCCACCAATGAACCAAGCTTCGACCGCTGAGCATTCGTCAAAGTTTTCAACAAGCTTTCTCGCTCGTCCGTTTTTAGATCAGCGATTGCGTTGTTGACTTCGTCCGCTGGCTTCTCGCCCGCTGCCATCGCCTGCTGTAACTCGCGCGATTGCTCGTCGGTTTGAGCAAAGCTTTCCACGAACGACTGCATTTGAGTGTCGGTAATTTGCAGGCTCGCTTGCACCTTGTCACGCAGCACCATTCGTGTTCCAAGGGCTTGCGATACGAGTTGATCGAGTCGTGATTTTTGAGTGGGATCAAGGATGGAATCCAGACGGGACGCGAGCGTCTGAGTTAGTTGATCGGCGATGGGTCGTTGTTGATCCGGTGAAAGATTGCGAGAGCGAAACCAGGGCCCATCGACTTCGACCAGGGTCTCACGCAGTGACGCGATTTGGCTTTCTGAGAGCTCCAGCTCCGCTTGGATTGCCGAGTCGCGAATCATTTGTAACAGCACCGGCGGGACGTTGATCGCACCATGCGGCGTTTCTGCGGCCGCCGGCGTCGTATTCACGGCGGTGCCAAGGAGGCCCATGATCGACAACAAGAGGAGGATTTTCGACATCGCCGCACCGGAATTTACGAGAAGGACAGAAAAACGCTTCGATCACAGAGGAATGGATCTGTCTATTGGACTCGTTCCCACGCAGCAATACATCCCCCTGGGGAGGTCGTACCGCATTATAAGTCGTTCGAAGTGAGTGCATTAAAGCGATTCATCTCGTGCCACACATGTTTTGGGGTGAGACCAGAACGAGCGCAGCAAATTCACCGTGGAGGGCGGACTGGATCGGCTCGTGTTCACGCCGTCCAACACGGGCCAAACTCAGGTTTTGCCGGAGTAGAACGCCGGTAACCGCGTCGCTAGTGGTTGCCCCCACGAAGAACCACAGACGGGCACCGTTGTGGCATGGAATACCTTCAACGAAGCGCCGTCACTTCAATCGACTCCGCTCAAACACCAAACACCAAACCTTGCATCGGCACAACCTCTTCCGCCTCCTCGCTGTCGGCCCAACGAGGGAGTCGTCGAACCGGGGGGTCGCAACAAGTGCAGATCGAGCGTTCGACGCGACAGTTGACCGGTGGGTGTCAGCGAATACGCTCTGAAATGATTCTTCAGCTCACCTTTGAGCACGCCGACATTGACGCAATGCTGTACCTGAACACTGCACAGACGCGAGGTCGAGATCATCGACTCGTCAACCGGTTTGGTCACTATTCATCGCAAGAATGCAATCGAAGGAAACAAACGTTAGGGTACTTCGAGCAACACGTCCTCACCGTCGATCGCGACCTCATAAGTCTTGACATCACGCACACCTGGGCCGCACAGTAATTTCCCATTGGTGACATCAAATTCGGCGCCGTGCCAAGGACAAACCGTGACGCAGCCTTGGACCATGCCTTCACTTAGCGGGGCCCCCTGATGCGGGCAAGCATCATCAATTGCGTAAAAAACTCCGTCGATGTTGAACAACGCAATCAAGTGGTCGTCGA
The DNA here is from genome assembly GCF_007860095.1 of Novipirellula galeiformis. Taxonomy (NCBI): domain Bacteria; kingdom Pseudomonadati; phylum Planctomycetota; class Planctomycetia; order Pirellulales; family Pirellulaceae; genus Novipirellula; species Novipirellula galeiformis. Next base: position 10,392 of record NZ_SJPT01000013.1, read on the forward strand.
CGATCACCAACTTGCCTGTTCCCATCGGTACATCGTTGCACTTCGCTGCTTTGATCCAAGACATTCGTGTCAATCCTCTCGCGTGAACTTTGCAATTTGTTGATCTTTGGTGTGCTCAAAATCACGCAGACGTTTCGCTAGTTCAATGACCGTGGGTGCGGCGCTGCAGTCCTCGATTCGGTCCAACCATTCGTCGAGTCGTCGGTCCGACGTCAATGCACAGGACAGCGTGTCATCGAAACTCGGCTCGCCTTCGCAGCGACATTCGGCGGCATGAATTGCCTCCGAACTGAGCCTCGGTCCTGAGATCAGGTACGTCGAGTGCTCCGGCGCAAGCTGCTCCATCTCGGACCGGATCACGTCCATCGAATGCGTTTCCAACTCGACCAAGTGTTCCAACAATATCTCGGCTCTCGGGTCGGTACTAGCATTGCTAAGTTGCTTGTAACGCTTTGCTCGCTGTTGGTGATAGTCGGCTAACATCACCAGCACTTCGTAAATCGTATTTGGCTGATTCATCACTCACCTCCTAGGCGCACGCAGGACTGGACAACGTCTCTTGACCCGCTTATCCTACACCATCAGGTAGACATTCATCAGGTCTCGATCCAGTGGTCGTTTTTAATGTCGCAAAAACAATTCGCAGTCCGCATCGAGCGTCAAGATCAACCGTCGCGGCCGCCCTACTGGCAGACGTTTGTCTTGGATTACGAACCGGGATTGAATGTCACAAGTGTACTGCAACGCATCGCAGCCAATCCCACGACCACCGACGGGGTTAAGGTGCCCCCAGTCGCCTACGAATCGGGGTGTTTGGAAGAGGTGTGCGGTTCCTGCACGATGCGCATCAACGGGCGTGTGCGTCAGGCATGCTCGGCGCTGGTCGATCGCTTACTCCAAGATGATCCGACCGGAATTGAGCTTCGCCCGATGAGCAAATTTCCGGTCGTTCGCGACCTGTGCGTCGATCGCTATCGGTTGTTCCGAGCTTTGGAAAAGCTGCAATGTTGGGTTCCCGTTGATGGCTACGCCGACATGGGCAGCGGACCGAAGCAATCACCCGACCAACAAGAGCAGAATTACCCGCTCAGCCAATGCATGAGTTGCGGATGTTGCTTGGAAGCCTGTCCCCAGTACCAAGAAGTCGCGATCCAGCGCCGTAAAGATGAATCGGAAAAAGACTTCGAGCAACGTCGCGACGAAGAGCTTGATCGCCACTTCATCGGTGCGGCTGCGATGAGCCAAGCGGTGTTGATGAACTCAAATCCAACCGGCAAAGCACTCGCGACCAGCCGCATCGAAGCGATGATCGCTCCGGGCGGTATTCAAAACTGCGGCAAAGCGGGCAATTGCCAAGCGGTCTGTCCCAAAGAAATTCCGCTGATGCATTCCTGGGGGCGGGCCAACCGAGCAGCGACGATACACGTGGTCAAGAAATTCTTCGATGGTTGAACCTGCCCGCGGAACCCGACGTGTTCTGTATTGGATTTTGGCCGGTCTGTTCTTTGCATTGGCGATGATCGGTGTCATCCTGCCGGGCATCCCCACCACGCCGTTCTTGTTGCTGATGTGTTACTTCCTTGTGCGAGTTTCGCCATCGATGCACGCCAAAGCGATGGCGTGGCCAGTCGTCGGTGGTCCGCTTCGCGATTGGCGAGACCAGGGCGGAGTGCGACGAAACGTAAAACGTCTGGCCTACGCAATGGTGACGCTGCTGGTTGGATCAACGTTGGTCTACGGTGAACTGTCGGTATCGATCAAATCGGTCATTGCTTGTGCCGCCATCTACGGCATCTACGTCGTGGCTCGGTTGCCGATCGCACACGCTAACGAATCGTTACGGCCACAACCGACTCGTCCATCGTAATTCGGTGGGTTGACGCGATCGGAAGCGACAGCGTCAACGATGTTCTGCTGCGGCGTGGGAGTCTCGATAACGCGTTCACCTCGCCTCTGTTTGATTCGATGCAGCCGGTGCAAAATGCAACCGCGCAAGACCGGCAGTGCGGTTTGACAAATCTGGTTTGTCAGCGGTTACCAACTGGGCCGCCAAAACGGAAGCCAATGCAGCCCTCAAGCAACAGGCGAAGAAGACATCCGTATTGCGATGCACGATTTGTTAGGGTCTGAAAATAAGTGGAGCTCAGCCATCTTGTGGGGCGGCTTTGGACATTTGATACACGCCGACGTTTCCATTAGCGTGGGCCACGGCTAGACGGTCGTCGCCGATCAGGTCCAAGCCACGTGCAGCGGATGGCAGTGGAAAGGTATGGAACGGTTCGTCTTGTTCAGCGTTATAGAACCAGAGCTCTCCTTTGCCGTTCTTATGAGCCCCGGCTCCCACAACAAATCCGCGTGGATGGAAACGCACGCCCCAAGCGATGCCTTTGAAATTTTTATCCGCTCCGAGTTGGCGAACGGGTTCGTCCGATTTCCAATCGAAAACGACAATAATGGGATCCTGGTCTCCGGCGAACCCGTTGGTCAGTTTGGTGATTCCCGCGCTGGCCCATTGAGTACCGTCGGGATGAAACTGCAAGTCGCGACTTCCCCCCATGTCGGCTGCGAACTTTTTGTCATAGCCAGTCATCATCTCCGCCACGAGCGATCTTTCCTCTTGGCCGCTTAACAGGTTCCACACCTTCACCACGCCCACTAAGTCTTGCGACACGATGTAGGGGGCGGCGGGATGAAATTGGACGCCATAGACGTGTCGCCTGTGTCCGGCAAATGTCTGCACCAGCGTACCGCTTTCCGCATTCCAAATTTTCACCAGCAAGTCGTTGCCGCAAGTCGCCAGTCGTTTTGCGTCCGGGCTGACACTGACCCAGCGAGCGGATCCCTGATGAGCCTGGATGCTGTAGATCACCGTGGGTTCGGCCTGCGTCAGATCCCAAGCTTTCACCACTCCTCCCCAGCACGCCGTATACAGCCGGGAACTGTCTGCGGAAAATTGGATCGAACGAACCCAGCTGTCATGCCCCCGCAACGTGCGTGGTTGTTCGTCTTCGAGACTCCATAACTGGACGTCCAAGTCCTCTGCACCGGCGGCAACGTATTGTCCCGCTGGATCGCAGCACAAAGTGGTGAGGGGACGTTCGTGTTTGAGCTCCACTAACAGGTGTGTGTGGAGCGGATCGACCGTGGCTTCGGTGGTTGCTGGTTCAGCTTCAACAGGGCTCATGACAATAGCTCTCCAATCTCTTCCGCCGCAGGGTCGCCGATGGGAATGGAGCGACCGGGAAGATCGTGGTCGGCAAAAGTATCCAGCCCCACGGCTCGCAAATAGGTGTGGAACAGATGTCCGGAATCGACTTCACGATCCGCCACTTCGGTTCCCTCTGCATTGGTGCTGCCAATGATCGCACCAGGTTGCACGCCACAACCGCCCAGCACCGTGGACCAAGCGGTACCCCAGTGGTCGCGGCCGTATTTAGTGTTGATCTTGGGCGTCCGGCCAAACTCGGAGCAGACCAGGACCAGCGTGTCGTCCAACATCCCGCGATCGTGCAGATCGTCCATCAGCATCGCAAACGTTTTGTCGAATTCACCCAGTTGTTCGAGGTGGAAGTTGAAGTTCTCGGCGTGCGAGTCGTAACCGTGGTGGGTCACCTTGACGCAAGTGGCTCCGTTTTCAAGCAACGTGCGAGCCAGCAGACAATACCGGGCGAAGTCGTGCGTTCCGTAGCGTGCCAGATCTTTCTCCGAAGCGCCCCCTTCGAAGATTTTCTTGCGAGCCATCAACAAGGCGGCCTGCTGAAACGCGGCGTCGTAATTGTCTAATTGGGCGTTGCTGCGACGCCGCGAAAATTGGGCGTCGAACTGCCGACGCAGACTTTCTCGCTGGGCGTCGAGTTCTTCGTCGAGATCCTTGGGCAGCTCAAGATTGGACGGCGGTTGGACGCCTTGGAGCTTCAGTTCCGCGTGCTGTGCTCCTAGGAACGAAGCGGTCGAATCATTTAATCCACGCGTCGAAATGTGGATGTAACCCGGTAACGCAGCGTCGGATCCGGCCAGGTATTTCGAGGCGACCGAACCGAGGTAGGGAAAGTCGCCCGTCGGACGACCTTTTTCCATATACAGCATTCCTTTGCGATGATCGTTGATCTTGCTGTTAATGCTCCGCACAATCGAAAGATGGTGCATCCGCTGGGCGGTATGGGGCAGCAATTCGGAAATATGCATGCCGGGAACCGAGGTCGGAATGGCGCGAAACGGTCCGCCAAATTTGGTGCCCGGCTTGGGGTCCCAAGATTCAAGCTGACTGACGCCACCCTGCAAAAAAATCTGTAGGATTCGCTTCCCCGATTTCTTTAGTAGGTCGGATTGCATGAGCGGATCGGTGGGCACCGGCGGGGCGGCTTGCGCCGTTTGACTCAGGCCTGTGGCCAGCGCTGCCGCCCCGGTTCCAGCGAAAAACTGTCGCCGCGCCAATAGATGCTCGACCGAGTTACAGCCTTGGTTTCGTCTCACCGTATTCCTCCGTTACATGGATCAATGATTGAAGCGAAACTCGGTCGACACCAAACTGGCCCAGGTCAATTGTTGAATTGCCCGGGGCCGGTCCGATGACGAATTTAGAAAGTCGGCGACCCGACTTGATTCTTGTTCGTTAGGCATGCGCGAAAACACTCGCAAATAGAGTTCTTCGGCGAGCTGTGGATCGTCAAGCTTTTGTAAGCTCGCGACCAAGCCGTTCTTGACCGTTAGCCAGGAATGAATCAGGTTGCCATTGCGAAGAAACAGGGCTTGATCGGCAGCCGCATCAAACTGCGTGCTCTGGCCCGCGGCACCGAACACCTTGGCGAAGGTTTCGATGTGCTTCTGGACTGCGTCGTCGATCGGAGTCGCGTCGCTATCGGTTTCGGCGAGTTCGACATCGATGACACCCGTCGCCTGCATCATCGACCAAGCAAGTTGTTCGGGCGACAGCGGCTTGAGCCGGCCAACGGAATAGTGGTGATCATCTTCGGCCGTAACGTCGCCGGTACGATCTTCGAGGGACTGACTTTCGATAGTCCGATTTTCCACCGCCTGGCTGCTGCGTTGGTAGGTCCTGGTTAACGCCAATTCACGCAGCAGGTCACGCAAATCGTAATCGTGCTGGAGCAGTGAATCGGCTAACAACTCAAGCACCTGCGGGTGCGTTGCAGGATTTTGGGCGTGCATCATATCGAGCGGTTCGACGAGGCCTCGCCCCATCATCAACGCCCACATGCGATTGGCGATGTTTTCCCGAAAGGCTTGATTGGCATCATCGGTCATCGCGATCGCGAGTTGCTCTCGACGACTATAGACCGGAACGCCGCGAACATTCTTTTCCAGCTTGACCTTGTACAGTTCTTTTTCCGCCGGAGGATCGGCAAGCGGAGGCAGGTTCAACATTCGGGGAGCGGTGCCGGCCGTTTCACTGGTGAACACGGAGGTAAACTTCACATCCCCTTTCGCTTTTTCACCAATGGAAGTGACGCCGGTTTTAGGATCTTTGAACAAGTAGCTTCGTGTGATAAACGCAGTCAGGCCAAAGTAGTGTCGCTGCAGGTAGTCATCGACGGTCGGATGATCATGGCACTGGGCACACTGCAGGTCTCGCCCCAGAAAAATCCGCCCCAGGTCGCGAGTGACCTCGTCGCGTTGCAGTTCGCGATCGAGCAGAAACTTTGCCGCCGGTCGCGTCTCCGGCTGACTGCCGTCGGCGGAAAGCAGCTCGCGTACAAGTGCGTCCCAAGGTTTATTTTCCAATACCGACTGACGCAGAAACGTCCGCCACTCGTCGGCCGCAACGTGTTTGCCCGATCGGCGTTCCATCAGCAATTCGTCGAGAACGTACTGCATGCGTGTGGCGTGTTGGGGTGAAGCGAGTAGCGCGTCGATGGTCTGCGTCCGTTTCTCGGGCGACGGATCGCTGAGAAATGCTCGAACTTCCGTAGCGTTCGGAATGCAACCGCCAAGATCTAAATAGACACGACGCAGAAACATGGCGTCGTCGGCCGGGTCGGCTGCGGAGGCGTCGAACCCAGGCTGGACTTCGATCAACGCATCGATCTGTTCATGCAGCGGTGGCGTGGCGTTAAGCGGCGCAGAGAGAACCGCGGAAAAGCTGACGGCAATCAGCGTCCAGAGCGTGTGATAATGGAACATCACGACGGTCTCGGGTGGGTGGAATTTGGGGAAGGAACGCAACATGAATGTCGCGTAGCCCCCCACTATAGCCGATCCAGTGGCCGTCGTGGTAACGCAGTCGCCCAGGCCAGTGAAGTAGGGCCGGTTCCTACGCTCGAACGAAGCACCGGGATCGAGCACGTTATCGGATTGGGGCTGAATATGGTGCGATGTCCCCAGTGGTTCCTTGTCCCCAGCCGTTCAGGCTTCGCGCGCCGTATATGATGAGTTGGAGTTTTATTTATGATGGTTGAGGGTGTGACCAGATGCAGCGTGGCCTGTAGTTCACCCCCTTTGATCAAAACAGTCGTGAGTCATTTGCCTAGTCTCTCGGTGTGACTTGCTTCTTTCGGACGTGACTGTGGCTGCCACGGAATACGTGTAGATAAATCGGAGCTGTTCAAGTGCCACGACCAATGGAAGTGGTGGTTTCCAGCAACTAGCTTTTTCTTTACGGATGCTTCGAAAAAAACAAAGCGTTCTTCGCCAATATCAGTAAGCATACGTCGGCTGACTCGGCTCCCTTTTCAGACAATCCTGTGCACCTGCGTCGGACTTGCAGCGGCTTTGGCAATGGGTTATCAACGCCTCCTACCCGCTGAACAGAATCGATACACGACTAAAATTGCGATCAAACTAAATGGCCTACGAACTTGAGAATCGACTTGTGGTTGGTGTCGCATCTAGTGCGGTCTTTGATTTGTCGGACTCTGATGAAGTGTTTCGACGTGATGGCGAAGAAAATTACAGGCAATATCAAGAACAACACTTGAACGATCCCCTAGGCAAGGGAATTGCATTTTCATTTGTTCGGCGACTTTTGAGCCTCAACGACTTGAGTGCCGACCCGAACAATGACCCAATGGTTGAAGTCGTACTATTATCACGCAATGATCCTGACACAGGTTTGCGTGTAATGAAGTCGATTTCTCATTATGACCTGCGAATGACACGTGCGATTTTCATGCAGGGAAAATCGCCCATTGAGTACATTAAAGCATTGAATATCGCTCTTTTTCTTTCCGCCAACCGAGAGGACGTGAAAGCGGCGATTGCTAGGGAGCATCCGGCTGGACAGGTACTAGATTCGGCCGTCGTCGATGACGACCACGATAAGGAACTTCGAATTGCGTTTGACTTCGACGGTGTTCTCGCAGATGACGAATCAGAATCAGTGATGCAAACAAAGAACCTTGAAGAATTTCACGACCATGAAGTCAAGAACCTAACGCACCCCCACAATCCTGGTCCTTTAAAGGAGTTTCTGATGCGTATTGCAAAAATCCAATCTGCAGAAGAGGCGAAACGAAGAGAACAGCCCGACTACGTCAATAGACTTCGTGTATCGCTAGTCACTGCTCGAAATGCACCCTCACACGAACGAGCGATTAATACCCTGAAAAAATGGGGAGTTATGCCGAACGATGCTTTTTTTCTAGGTGGCATTGAGAAAAGGCGTGTACTGGAGGTATTGAAGCCGCATATCTTCTTCGACGACCAGTCTGGACACCTCGTTAAAGCAGCGACTGTCGCGCCATCTGTGCATATCCCGTTTGGCGTGACGAATCGAGCAACCGACCGGTGAGGTCGGATAGTGGTCGCATGACCGAGCGCACAGACAGGCTAGTGTTTCAATCCGGCGCAATCTGAAGTGGAAAGTTTGAGACACAGGAAGATTGATGCGACAGAAAACCTGGGGACTTCGCAAACGGAATGCCTTGTCGGCGCGCCCCGCCGTTTTCCCTTCAATGTCAGTCCGAAAACCAGGTAACACACTATTTTTGTCTGTGTTTAACCGGGTCGATGTTTAGACACCATCGACAAAAACGCGTGCATCCGTCGTTTTACATCGGCTAGGATATTCCCTGCACCACTCCATGTACGCCTGAAACCGCCAAGATCCCAGAGCGGCCAAGTTCAATACATGATTTATCAGAAGACAGTTAGAAATCGCCGGACATGTCCCAATTCGTTAGTCAGGTGAAAATGATTATGAATCGAAAATCACGTCAGCAACTCTACGCCTATCAAGGAAACTGCTGCCACAGTTGCGGACTCAACATTTTTGAGGTTATCGAGCGTTACGGAACGATTAAGCGTCGGTTTGAGTTCCACCACGTTGCCCCGGCACAGAAAGCCCCCAACTACCATAATCTCATACGACGCGTAATCAGCACTGATCAACTTGATGAGCTTGACAAATGCGTCCTCCTATGCGATCAGTGTCACAATATCGTTCATGCACAAAATATCCAGATGCGAATGGAAATTGAAGTTCGTGTTGCTGATCGCTCATGCAGACAAACTTTTGTTGGACAGGCAATTGTGGATGCAAAAGAACACTCAATAACATTTTTGACGAACGAGCGCCCGACAGTCATTCCGTACCGTCTTGTTGTAGCACGTCAATCGCAGACGTTGGTTTTTGGTTCTGAGTTGAGTAATGAGGCTTTGTTGCCGGAACTAATCGCAGAGCTTCCTTCATCCGCGGAATTTTCGATCTACGAATGGAAATCCGGACGACGCGTCTTCATGGGACGACATCTTGATCACGAGAACTGCGAACTAACACAAAGTATTTGCTGCGACTTTATGCAATGGGACTTATTTGGCGAAACACCCGAGGACCGAGTTGCTTGGTTGAGAAATGGTTTTATGTTGACACGAGACGGTGGCGTAACCGCCGAAGGATCGATTACCGCAACCACAAAGTACAAAACAAGTCCATCGGATCGTTGCTAAAGCCGCAACTGATTTGACCGCCGAGCAGAGGAACCTAGGGAGCTAGCATTTTCTTGGCTCTTCGTCTCCTTTCCGCAAACCTCGATAGTACCCGCGAAAAGCTCAACGACCTCTTCTTGAAGGTAAAACCGAACGACTCCAAAGCTCACCGCCGCCGGTCTCTCCTACTCCCATCGGTAATTGAATTCACTTTGATTCCTTGCGTTTGGCTTGACAGAGCAGGAATGGAGTATCATGGAGCGTGCATTCTTCGTTTGTCTCTTCTGGATAGGTCTGCTGCGATGCGATTGCTTGGCTTGGTCAACTGTTTGTGGCTGTTGTTGGTTGCTTGTGGAGGAATTTGTTCAAATCCCAGCCTTGCGGATGAAGCGGATGAGCCAGGCGAATCCGCCGCCAAGGACGTTTCGGTGGTGTCGCCCGAAGATGATTGGAGTCAACCTTCGTTTTGGCGGACTGGCAAAGGAAAACCGGTGGGAGAGGCCTGGGAGTTCGCTGATGGGGAGGTTCGCTTGGTGAAACCTCGCACCGGAGATGGAAATATCCTCAGCCCTCCCCTGCCCCCTAATTTTGAACTCGCTTGGGACTGGAAGATCTCTCCCAAAACCAATTCGGGACTGAAGTACCGAGTCCGCAAATTTGGTAACCGTTACTTGGGGGTTGAATACCAGATTATTGACGAGGCGATCCCGCTGAAAGAGCCTAGCAAAGGCTCAACCGCTTCGATCTACGATCTGCAAGCTCCGACACTCGACAAACCTCTGAAACCTGCTGGCCAGTGGAATCATGCCCGGGTGGTCGCCCGTGGAACTCACTTGCAACATTTTCTAAATGGAAAGCAGGTCGCTGAAATTTCGACCGTGGGCACAGCCTGGGACGCGAGCTATGTACGGAGCAAGTTTTTTGAGGAGTCCGGTTTTGCCCAACCCCGTGAGGGAGACCGGGTGATGTTGACCGATCATGGTGGGCAAGCCGCTTACAAAAACTTTCAATTGACGGTGTTGCCGGCACCCACCGAAGCTGACGTTTCCTCATCCATCGCCGGACCGTTTCTTGCGAACGGGATGCGCAACAGTTGGGCGGATCAAAACTCAATCGTGTTGTGGACTCGGACGACCAAGAATCCAGAAGCGAAGATGGATGGACTGCCTTTTGTGAAATTGTCCAAGGGCAAAGCAAAGAAGCTGGCGACGGGGACTGACGCGAAAAAACTTCTTGACGCACAGTTGCCCGCCGGAGCGGAACTGGACCAGATGCTCGGAGCGTGTCCCGGAATCGCAGGCGAGGTGCGATTGACCTATTTCCCAAAATTGAAACGCTACGATTCGAAGACCACCCCGTGGAAGACGACGGTCGCTGAAGAAGATTTCACGGCTCAGTGGGCTTTGAAAGATCTAAAGCCAGGTACCGAGTACGCGGCAATCGTGGAAACGCGGCCGGTGGGCAACGATGGAGTTCCGGCGGAAGCTCTGTCGGCGGTTTTGCGAGGCGGCTTCGAAACGGCGCCCGATGCGAGCCGCGATCAAGACGTACGGTTCTGTATGACAACCTGCCACGATTTCATTCGCCGCGATGATGGCGATTTGGGACACAAAATCTATCCCGCCTTTGAACAGATTGGACCTGATTTTGTCGTGCACGCCGGAGACATCGAATACTACGACAAACCCGATCCATGGGCGATGACAAAGGAATTGATGCGGTTTAAATGGCAGCGTATTTTTGCCTTGCCCAACAATCGTCGTTTCTATGCAAACCACACCACTTACTTCATCAAAGATGACCACGACACATTGAAAAATGATTGTTGGCCGGGCGAACGCTACGGATCGGTTTCCTTTGAAGAAGGCGTCCAATTGTTCAACGAAGAACAATTCCCCTCGCACCAGCCTCGGTACCAAACGGTTTCGTGGGGCAAGCATACCCAGATGTGGATCTTGGAAGGACGCGATTTTCGAAGCCCCAACAACATGCCGGACGGACCTGAAAAGACGATCCTTGGGAAGACACAAAAAGAATGGCTGTTGCAGACGCTGAAAGATTCCGACGCGACGTTTAAGTTGCTTTTCAGTCCGACGCCGATCGTGGGGCCTGACCGTGAAAACAAGAGTGACAACCATGCCAACGACAACTTCGTTCACGAGGGGGACGAGCTGCGGCGGGCCTTTGCAGAGATCGACGGTTTGATCATCTTCTGCGGCGATCGCCATTGGCAATACGCGTCGCTGGACGAAAAATCGGGGCTGTGGGAATTCGGCTGTGGCCCCGGAAGTGCCGACCATGAACTGGGCTGGAAGCCAGGTGACAAACGGCCGACGCATCAATTCCTGCGAGTCGCTGGTGGCTTTTTGTCAGGCCGAGTTAAAGCCAAAGGAATGGATGGCAAGCCCGAGCTGACGCTGCGTCATCATGAAGTGAATGGGAAACAAGTCAGCGAGTTCCATTTTCCCGTCAAGGAATGATCGATAAGGCGAGCATGAGGAAGAGCAGGTTTGCCGAGTGATCGGTCGAACGCAGCCCTTGGTTGGCTTGGGTTGGGGCGAATCGATGACTCGAAAATACAAACGCAAATCCCCCACCGCCGCCATTAGGCTGTTGCCTTTCCTCTTTGGGATTCGTTCCGGGATGCGGATTGAAACGCGGAGTGGCGGAGGAGCGGAGAATCGCGGAGGTAAAAAGGACATGAGCCGAAATGGACGAGGGGCTGGGCTTAGTCGGAACCTCGCGGACCTTGTTGGTTGCTGACGACTCGGCGTAGTCCGTCGATCCGCTTGGCTTCGTGGAAGTGGAGCAGCAGGTCGGCACGAAACGCACATGGATCACGCAGTTCGTCGTACTGGCAACCACAAAGAACGCCTTCACCTCCTCTGCGATGCTCCGCGTTTCCAACCGATGCCGCCGCAACAGGCGGGCGGAAAAATGGAACGGTATTGCTCCTGTCCTTATTTCCTCCGCCAGCGTCGCTTTGATCGCCGCATGAGGGTCGAGCGTATCGTAAGCAAATAAGATCGAAACACTCTGCCGAGCTACGTTACGGCTCAGAACGCAATGGAATGCTGACGACCAGGCCAGCAAATCTCTTGCGGCCACTGTTTTGAAAGATGCCTTCATGGCAACTCAAACAACCGCCCGTTAATGGAATCGCCAGAGCGCGGCGATAATATCCGTCTTCCACCAATTCGACGTGTGTGGAACCTGTGGCGATCTCCTTCGCCGCTCGCTTTTCAAATTCACTCTTGGGGGCGTGGTCGACGCTCATGGGCTTGAGGCTCGCCGATATCCAACGTGCTTCAACACCCGACTGATCTTCGATATCGGAAAAGATGTCCTGCATCGCCCGCGCTGGAAGCAGGGACTTGTCACGATGAAAGTATCGGTCATGTAACATCGCCAGCGTTGACTTGTAAACATCCTGCATCACCGTCGCACGATCGCGTGCCAGCTCGACGGACAGTTCCTTCGTCTCAATATGCTGCGTTTCGGTTGCAGGCGACTCGTTGTCCGCGGGACGTTCCGAGGGTTTGCTTTGCGCGACGTCGTCGCTGCGTCCTCCAGGAGCAACAGCTGCATACGCGGCGGCGCAAATCATCAGCAACCCAATCAATCGAGTGATCCTCATCTCTGACGCTCCCACGCACAGGGTGACCAACGACACGAGGGGCAAATCCCAGCCACTCCCAAGGCGTGACCCACTGGAACTTGGTGGCGGCCGTTGCTATCCTCGAATTATGCACCCGCATGTCTAGAATTGCAAGCGAGTAACCATGGGCGAAGCAATTACGAGCCTCCGCTCCACCGTTTCGCAGTCGGCGTCCACGTCGTCGGCGTCCACGGCATTCACTGCTGACCCTTTTTGTTACGCTCAGCCTTTTTGCTACGCCGCTCGGTTTAGGAATCGAGCAACAACGGGAGTGTCGCGATGCCTGCGATCACAAACAACAAGATCGTTGCGGCGCACCCCTTTCGTGGTTCGATGCCCAGTTCGTGCGTCAAACGTTCGATGAACTTCTTTGATTCCTTCAACCTCACGCCCGTAGCTTCTTTGTAAAGCTTGACAGCTTTGAGCTTGCTGCCCGCTTGGATGGCATCGAGAATTTCGTCGATCTGTTTCCCATCGAGATCCTTGTCCCAGGAAACGGTTGCGGTGCCAGCGGGGAGACCCTCTACGTAGTTCTTGGCAGCGACAAGGGAGCTTCCCGTCCATTGTTTGTACAGCTTGACTGCATTGAGTTTTCGCCCCGCTTGTAGTTCAAGGCGAATCGTGTCGATTTGTTCGTCGGTTAGCTTGTCGGCCACGAAGTGCCTCCCTTGTGCAAAATGGTTGTTATCGACCGCCGAGTGTCGTTCGGATTGCGGATCTTCAATTGTTTGAAGACGTCGTAATTTGTCGCTTCTTCTCGGGCCGCACTTTTGACTTCAAACACGACCAGCGGCACCGCTTTAATGTGCAGAATGCCATCGGGAATACATTTTTCACTGTCAACGATTTCGAGTTGGTTGACGAGCTAGAAGAGCTTGTGCCCCGATTTGTAGTCAGCGGACGACTCAACCGCAAGCGATGCTTCTGATGTAGTGGATCTTGCTAAAGATCCTCTTGCAGGACGTGTAGCCACGTCCACTACGATTGACAATTCGCGATAGTCGATCCGTTGCACATACAGATCTTTTTGGTGGTGGTCTTCGCGTTTGGTCTAGAAGCCATCGGCGGCCGTGCATGCGGTGAGTTACCGAATCACCGCTTCGATTTCGCCGGGCGTGATGTTGTCCGCCGCATACTTCGCGATTCTCCGCGCCTCCGCGTTTATATCTTTCCCGTGTGTTTTTTTAGCGCGGAGTGACCGAGCCTTTGCAATTCACGATGCGGCGGAGAGCCACTCGCAACAGAACCATTGCGTTCTCCTGACCATCTCTTTGCCAGATTTCCTGAAGCCGTTCGCATGTGCCCACGACAGTGAAAAGGGGGCATCCGCCGTTTTGCTATTCAAGGCACATTGGCCTCGCTCGTTTGGGTTTCACCCCATTCAGGTTCAGCAGCTTGCTTCGATACTCCGACCTCCGTGCTCTGATGTTGCTACTGAAATTGCCCCCCCCTGACATTCCGGCCGCGGTAATCGCGGCGGCCCCCCCCATTACAGAGCTTCGGCGTCCCTGCGAACAAGCCAAGGGTGCGTGTGAACCCGAAAAGACGCATTTTGACGAAAAAGGAGGACAAAACCGCGTGAACTCAGGTGCCGGTCGATTGTTGTTTTGCTTTCCAGTTTGAATTGGTACAATGTGACGTCCCACCGAGAGACCTGGCTTCTCTCTCCCCCCCTCCTTTGGAAACGCGACATCGCGCGCGTGACGGAATTGCTGATGGCAAGACCACCACGATATTGCAACGCAACGCCTTGCTCATCGACGCGCTGCATCTATCTGCTCGTTTTGCTGATCGGATCACTGCTTAGTAATCACGCGATAGCCAATCCGAATGAAGCCACTTGGAAGGCAGATTTTGAAGCCCATGTTTTGCCGCTGATGAAAACGCATTGCTTGGATTGTCATCGCAAGGACAATGCGGAAGGGGAGTTTGACATCCAACAATATGCGGATGCCAACACAGCCCTGAAGCACATCGATTCATGGGAACGAGTCGTCAAGCGGATTAGCCTGGGCGAGATGCCTCCCGAAGGTAACGAACCCCTTCAACCTGATCAAAAAGCGAAGGTCCAAGCTTGGTTTGATTCCCGTCCAAAGCCGAATCTGTGCGATGAGCTGGCGTCGGAGGAGACGCAAAAGTGGTATCGCGGCACGGTGATGTCGCGTCGCTTGACCCGCAGCGAATACCGTTTTGCGGTCGAGGATCTCGTCGGCAAAGTGTTACCCGAGTCGATCAGTCTGCCGTCGGACGGCAGCGGTGGCGAGGGCTTTGACACCAACGGTGACTCGCTGTTTCTTTCTCCGATTCACCTCGAAGGCTATCTTCGCGGCGCGGACTGGGCTATCCAACAACTGCTCGCCCCTGACAATAGCACCGAGTTCGTGTTGGCAAACGAAACGTCACTGGACCGCGACGCCGCCAACGGGATAGTCGAACGCTTCGCACGCCGAGCTTGGCGACGCCCTATTGCCGAGGACGAGCTGGAGCGGTTGATGGTCTTGTACGATGCCACGTTGGCTCGAGCTCAGGACAATTCAGGTTCCAAACAAGATCACGCTGCGTTCCAACAAGCCGTCGCACAACCGCTCAAAGCGACGTTGTTGTCCCCCAACTTTCTATTCGTCGTGGAGCGTGAGTCGGACCAGGGAGGCGTCCAGCGTCTGACTCCGCACGAACTTGCGATGCGGTTGGCGTTGTTCATTTGGTCCTCGATCCCGGATGCCGAATTAGCGGCGTTGGCGGATTCGGGGGAGAACCTTGACGACGTGATCGTGAAAGCACAAGTCGCCCGCATGCTGTCAGATCCGCGTGCCAGTCGCCTCGGTGAGAATTTTGGGCTGCAATGGCTCGGACTCACCGACCTGCAACGCAAAGTACAGCCCGACCGCGAGCTGTTCCCCGATTTTGATCCCGCCCTTGTTGCCGACATGCGTCAGGAAGCGATTACCTTTGTCAGCGATATTTTCCAACACGACCGACGTTTGCTCGACTTGATTGATGGCGACCATGTGATAGTCAATCCACGTTTGGCCGCACATTATCAACTTTCGCAGCCGGACGATTCGTTTCCGAGTTCCACGGACAAGACGGATGCATCTTGGCAGCGGTTGAAAGTGGAAGATGGACGTCGCGGAGGGGTGATCACCCTGGGTGCGGTGCTGGCGAGCACCTCGCATGCGCGGCGAACCAGTCCGGTGCTGCGTGGCCAATGGATCCTAAGTGAAGTGCTTGGTTCGGCCGTCCCGCCACCGCCTCCGAACGTTCCTGCGTTAGAAGGGGTCGCCGACGATGGTAAACCCCGTTCGTTACGCGAACAGCTCGAAGTCCATCGCGACAATCCCGCTTGTGCATCGTGTCACAGTCGCATGGATCCGCTCGGCTTTGGCTTGGAAAACTTTGATACCGTAGGCCGGTGGCGAACCGCCGACGGCGAGTTTCCGATAGACGCCAGCGGTCAGCTTCCCTCGGGGCAAACTTTTAGCGGTCCAAGCGAGCTAAAGAAGCTCATCGCCCAACGTGACAACGATTTCCGCAAACACTTTGTCAAGAAGCTACTCGGCTTCGCGCTGGGACGGTCACTCAACAAGTTTGATGATTGTGTGGTGACCGAGTGTTTAGAGCAGCTAAAATTGCACAATGACCACGCGGCGTGTTTGATCGAAACGATTTGTTTGAGCCATCCGTTTCAACATCGCTTTTTCAAACCACCGCAACCATCGGAGTAACGTCACTCCATCATGAAACTCACTCGACGGCATTTCCAGGGACGATTCTAACGATGACCCATCAACCGATTCCGACGCCAGACACCCCCGATCGACGCCGTTTTCTGAAAGGCATGGGCGTGTCACTGGCACTCCCGTGGATGCACTCCGCACTCGCTCCGTCGGCTCGCGCGGCCGTCGATGCCGCCGGTGGCAATGCACCAATCCGATCGGCGTTTCTGTACTTCCCCAATGGCGTTTGGGAGAAAGCATGGGTGCCTGAGACGCAAGGGCCTGACTACGAATTAACTCCCTCGCTGCAACCGATCGCCCCCGTCCGTGACGATGTGTTGGTGCTAACCGGCTTAGATAAGAAGCACAGCCATGGCGGGGACGGACACTATGCCAAGACGGCTAACTTCTTGACCGGAATGCCCGTCACCAAAACGACCAGCAAGGATATCAGTAGTGGTGGGATTTCGGTGGATCAAATGATCGCGAAACACCAAGCCGGCCAGACTCCTATTCCCTCCTTAGAATTGGCCACCGAGCCCGTGGTTTCGGGGATCGACAGCAACGTGGGCTACACCCGATTGTACGGTTCTTATATTTCTTGGGAGACCCCGAATCGTCCCGTCGCTAAGGAGATGAGTCCCCGGATCGTCTATGATCGCTTGTTTGGCCATGCATCCAAGACGAGCCACGAGGAATCCGAATCGTATACGAATTTGCTCGACTACGTGCTCGAGGATGCGAAACGCGTACGTGGCCGTTTGGGACGTGACGACCAATTTAAGATGGATGAATACCTCGACGCGGTTCGTGCGGTCGAGCGACGGATCGAGCATGCGGCCCATCATGGGGGTCGCGACTGGGAACCGAGTGTCGATCCAGTTGAAATCGCCCGACGTCGCCCGGGCGTGCCCAATGATTTTCGTGAACACATCGATGTCATGCTGGACCTAATGGTACTGGCGTTCCAAACCGATTCGACCCGAGTGGCGTCGTTCATGTTTGCCAATGATGTTTCGGGACGCAATTTCTCGTTTCTCGATGGCGTCGCAGGAGGGCATCACGAAATGAGTCATCATGAAAACAAGGAAGCGAAAATCAGTCAGTACCAACAGATCACGCATTGGCACGTCCAGCAATTTGCTCGTCTGCTAGAGAAGATGAAAGGCATCCGTGAAGGCGAGTCGACCTTGTTGGACAATTCGATGATTTTATTCGGATCAAGCATCTCGGATGGTAACCGTCACGATCCCGACAATTTGCCAATCCTGGTCGGCGGGCGTGCCGGAGGCAAATTCAACAGCGGTCGCCATATTGCCTACAAAGATGTTCCCCTCTGCAATCTGTACCATTCGATGTTGAACGCAAGCGGGATCGACGTCGAGTCGTTCGGCGACAGCACCGGTCCCTTGACCGAGCTCAGCTAAGGCCCTCCGGCGGCAGCGATTGCGGGGCTACGATACACCGTCGCGTCCTCCGGCGATTGCATGGCAATCCTTCCTGGTCACTCTCCACCTGATTCTTCGCGATCGCGACGAAAGCACCTCGCTGCGGGTGTCAGCTCGCAGAAACGCCCTCCCCTGGGCCCGGATCCGAAGTCACGATCGTGACTCGCTCGGCGCAAGCGACGTTTTACCCGCGGCATACACCGTGGGCTAAGCGCCTTAGTCGCTATCGGAACGAAAGCAAAGATGCTCTAATCTTGGACCCCATCACCGGCGCAGCCCCTTAATGAAGCCAGTACCGATCGGCCCATCGCGGTGAAATCCGCCGTAAATCGAATGCGACGCGCGGTGGGATTGGTAACGTCAAAACAGAATTGCCCTGGGGAATGTTTAAGAGAACAACCAGGGCGAACGTGGCATCCATTTTTTAGAAAAAAACATGAGTATTGAAACAAAAACCTTGGCCGACCCTTCCTCCGTCGCAGCCGCCTTTGCCGCCGATTTCGCCGCCTGGGTCGAAACACAAGGACAAGACAAAATCACCGTAGCCCTTTCGGGTGGCAGCACCCCCAAGATGCTGTTTGAGCTATGGGCAAGTGAGTATGCGGACAAAATTGATTGGTCCCGCATTCACTTTTTCTGGGGCGACGAGCGATGTGTCGATCCGGACGACAGCGAGAGTAACTACGGCGTTGCCAAAACACTGTTCTTCGACAAAATCCAAATCGCCGAAGACAACGTGCACCGTGTCCATGGTGAGTCCGATCCCGACGACGAGCGACTGCGTTACGAAAACGAAATTTACAATCATGTTGAGATCGACGAAAACGCAATCCCTCAATTCGACCTGGTGATTCTGGGAATGGGAACGGATGGGCACACCGCCTCGATATTCCCTCATCAAAGTCAATTCTTGAAATCGGTCCAGGTTTGCGAAGTGGCGATTCACCCCGAGACCGCTCAAAAGCGCATCACGCTAACCGGCCCTGTGCTCAACGGAGCCAAGAAGGTCGCGTTCCTGATCACGGGCGAAGAAAAAGCGGACGTGCTGGCCCAGGTGATCAACAAGACCGGTGAGTTCGAAAGTTTCCCTGCGTCGCATATCGAACCAGAAAACTTGACCTTCTACGTCGACCAAGCGGCAGCCAAGAGCCTGTAATGCGACTGCGCTAACGCACGGATCGAGTCTCAGTGGGGGTGGTGTCGCAATCGCCCCCACGCCTCCTTGCGTCCTCCGCTGAAGTGGTCGTTCATGCGACCGTTCGCGAATCGTGGCCCCGCTCCCCCCCCTTCATCGCATCTCCGCTTTGCCCGTAAGTGTTCTGCGAACCTTCGATGATTCGATTGCGGGACGTTCCCCTTGCCTCGGGCCAACCCTCTCCTCTGATCCATCTCCTCTGATCCATCTCCTCTGCGCCATCTCCTCTGCGCCATCTCCTCTGCGACATCTCCTCTGCGCCATCCTGTTGCCTGAATTAGATCAATCTAACAACGGACTTGGGATTCAAACCGTAACTGCGTTTTGCCAGTACGTGGTCCATCGACTAGCGACGGCAGCGACATCAAAATTCAAAAGGCTCTAGCGAACGAGGAAAAAGGCACAGCCTCCTTCCCCCTGGTATCCATCGTCCGGTGTATCATCGGAGCTACCAATCCCCGATAGCGTTTTCCGATTGATCGATGCGTTTGTAAATCGCTTGAATCATCTGGATTAGGTTCGCTAACGGCAAGCCCATTTCACGAACCGATGCATCCTGGAGAAATTCTCACATGGCTTTATTGATGCCCACCGTTCTGATCCCTCATCCCTTGCGCCGATCCCGTGTGGCTTGGTGTATTGCCGTGATGTTGGCAGCAAGCTTTATCACTTTTTCAGCTTCGGTCGCACGAGCTCAACCGCAAGCGGGTGAAATTTCCTCTGCTAGCTACGAAGTGCTTGACGAATTAAATCGCGCCGCGCCGATGCGCGACGGGGTGGAGTTAAAGTTGGATATTTTTCGTCCGAAAGATGACGGACGTTTTCCCGCCATCTTGCAAATGACGCCCTACAACAAGAACGGCCAAGCGGCGCGGGCCCGGCGTTTTGCAACACGCGGTTATGTGGTGATCAATGTGGATTCCCGCGGTCGATTTGAATCGGGTGGCGATTGGGATCCCTTTTCCCCGTTACATAAAACCGACGGTTACGACTTAGTCGAGTGGATCGCCAAGCAACCTTGGTGTACCGGCAACGTCGGCACCTACGGGCTTTCTTATATGGGGTGGGCCCAATGGTGGACCGCTACCCAATCGCCACCGTCACTAAAAGCGATGGTTCCCGAGGTAGCTCCGCCCGATCATTTTTATAACGCACCTTATCAAAACGGCATCCTGGTTTGCTGGATGATGGACTGGGGTGGGACCAATTCGGGTCGCGCGTCACATTCGGTAGGCCCCGGACCCTATGGTGGTTTCGCGGTCAACCGCGAGCAGGCCTACCGGCAACTTCCCTACATCGAATTTGACAAGTCACGTGGGCATTTGCCGACGGATTGGTGGCGTAAATGGATCACTCAAAACACCGCTGCGGGAAAGTACTGGCGTGACATCGCCTACCAAACGCCGGAACATTACGCAGCGGCGAACGTCCCGACACTGGCGATCAGCGGTTGGTTTGACGGCAATTTCCCCGGCACGCCGATGAATTACCTGGGCATGAAACAGCATGGTCGCTCCCCGGCGGCTCGCCGCCCCCAAATGGTGATTGGGCCTTGGGAGCACATCATCAATCGTCATCAGCAAGCCGCAGGTGTCGATTTTGGTCCCCAAGCCATCATCGACTGGGATGGCTACATTTGCCGCTGGTTCGACTTTCACTTAAAGGGCATCGAAAACGGCGTGATGGACGCACCGCCGGTGCATGTGTTTGTGATGGGCAAGAACCAATGGCGTGCGGCTCAGGATTGGCCGCTACCCGAAACGCAGTTCACCAAGTACTACCTGCACAGCGGCGGCCCAGCCAATTCGTCCGCTGGCGATGGGAGTCTTCGTCTCGAACCCCCGAGCGATCAAGAACCCGATGTCTATCGCTATGATCCAGAAAACCCGACGCCCTCGGCGGGATTCACCAATGGCCACATCGACGGCCCTCGCGATATCAGCGTCTCCGCAGCACGCAACGATGTGCTGGTCTACAACACCGAGGTGCTCACGCAGGACGTTGAGATCGTCGGGCCGATCACGGCGAAGCTGTATGCAGCGACCAGCGCCAAGGACACCGATTGGATGGTGCGTTTGTCCGATGTTCACCCCGATGGACGAGCGATGTTTCTAGCCGAAGGGGTAATGCGGGCGCGGCATCGTGATCCACAGCGAGGCGGCGCCTTCAATCCGGAACAACTCAGCACGATCACTCCCGGAAAAGCGAGTGAATATACGATTGAATTTTGGCGTCCGACTGGAAACCTGTTTGCCCGCGGCCATCAAATTCGGATCGAAATCTCGAGCAGTTACTACCCGTATTATCTACGGAACCTCAATACCGGCGAAGACAACATCGGGCTGGCTGAAACATCGATCGTCGCTGAACAGACGATCTTTCATGACAGCGAACGGCGATCCCACGTGGTGCTGCCGATCATCCCCGCCGGGAAGTAGTCTGGGCAGCGAAGGCATATGGGCCGCTAGAACATGTTGAAAAACGATGTCGGCTCAAAAAAGTAGCTACGTTCGCCAGAACGTGGCCCACCGCGAACGCGACGGTATCGACATCAATCATGGCAACGTCAACTTTTTCTCAGTCCCGCTGCTTAGCCATTACTCAGGATTCTTTCCGTAGATTGGCCGGTTTGGTGTTGGCGGCCTGTTGGTTTGCTTAGCGGCTTGGGATTGTCCACAACGATTCCTGCCTACATGCTCCATCCCGCCGGTTCAAGTGTTTTGGATGGTGCTACGCACGAGCGTCAGACAGGAGGGTGTGCCAGACCTAAGCAGGGCGTCCACGTGGGGGGAGAATCGCGGAATCGGCGAAACAGCCCCTCTTTTGGCTGTGCTGGACTCGCACTCGCTGGTCGGATATAATACGGGCGGTCCATTGGACCTCCTGCCCCCGATTACGGGTCCCTTCCCAGTCATAATTGACCTCCAGCCATGCGATTCGACATCCACTGTCGCGTATCAGCTCATGCTCGACGGATCTTAGTTTGCCTGTTTCTAAGTGTGAGTGTTGGACTTCACGCAAGCGAGTCCGAGTCGACCATCAGCTTTGTCAATGACATCGCTCCGGTGTTGACCAAGGCGGGCTGTAACACCGGAGTGTGTCACGCGAAGGCGGGCGGAGGCCAAAATGGTTTTCAGCTTTCATTGCTCGGCTTCGAGCCGCTCGAAGACTATGAGCACACGGCACTCGAGGGACGTGGTCGACGTCTTTCTCCCGCGTCCCCCGATCAAAGTCTGTTGTTGCAGAAGGCCTCGGGACAGACTCCGCATGGCGGAGGCATTCGTCTGGAGCCCGATTCAGAAGGCTACGCGGTGATGCGTCGCTGGATTGCTCAAGGAGCGCCACTGGGACCTGAACAAGAAATTCAACTGGTGTCAGTGGAGGTTCAGCCAGCCGAAGGTTTACTGCAATGCAATTCAGAACAATCGCTGAAAGTGATCGCCCACTATTCGGACGACAGTGTCCGCGATGTCACGAAGTTAGCATTGTATGAATCGAATGACCGCGCGATGGTTGAAGTATCTGAGGGCGGATTGGTCAAGGCACTCGATCTGCCCGGTCGCGCCGCGGTGATGGTCCGCTACCAAGGTCAAGTCTCGGTATACAGCGCATCGATCCCGTTGGGTGCCGAGGTGGCTGAGTTACCCACGCCTAATAACTTCATCGATGAACGGGTCTTTGCAAATTTGCAGGAACTGGGTATTCCACCGTCTCCGTTGTGTGACGATGCGACGTTCTTGCGACGGGTCAGCTTGGACATCGCCGGCCGATTGCCCAGCGTGGCGGAAACGGAAGCGTTTTTGGCCAACCCGGATGACGATCGCAGAGACCAAGTGATCGATTCGCTGTTGCGCAGCCCTGAGTACGCTGATTACTTCGCCAACAAGTGGACGACGCTGCTGAAGAATCGCCGTGATGATCGTAGCGACATCACATCGAATTTTGCCTTTCATGCATGGTTGCGCGACAGTCTGTTGGCGAATCGCCCCTATGATCAAATCACGCGTGAACTCTTAGCGGCAACGGGTACCGTGATCGCAAACCCCGCGGTCGCTTGGTACAAGCGAGTCAAAGAGCCGAATGCTCAACTCGAGGACGTTGCCCAATTGTTCCTCGGCGTTCGCATGCAGTGTGCTCAATGTCACCACCACCCCTTTGAACGCTGGAGCCAAGACGACTATTACGGTTTGGCCGCGTTCTTCAGCCAAGTGGGACGCAAACCGACGGCGGTCCCCGGCGAAGACTTGATCTTTCATCAACGAGGCATGGCGGGTTCCAAGAATATCAAGACGGGCCAGACGATTCCGCCCGCCGCGTTAGGAGATGACGTTGGCGTGATCAGCGCTGATGAAGACCCACGCCTAAAGCTGGCCGATTGGATGGCAGCCGAACAGAATCCGTTCTTTGCGAAAGCCTTGGTGAATCGATACTGGAAACACTTTCTATCGCGGGGCTTGATCGAGCCCGAAGATGACATTCGCGACACCAATCCACCGACCAACCCACTGTTGCTCGAGGCATTGGAACGGCATTTTGTCGAAAGTGGCTACGACTTGAAGGAACTGGTTCGTGTAATCACGAGTTCGCGAGCCTATCAACTGAGTGCCGCTCCAAACGATCAAAACTTGGTCGATCGCCAAAACTACTCGCGGTTCTATCCCAAACGATTGCAAGCGGAGGTGTTGCTCGATTCGATTGACAACTTGGCAGGTTCTCGCACGGACTTTGCCAACCTGCCCGCAGGCACTCGAGCGGTCGCACTGCCGGACAACAGCTACAATAAATCGTCGCCCTTTCTGAAGGTATTTGGACGCCCCGAAAGTTCCAGCGTGTGTGAGTGCGAGCGAGTCCAATCGGCGAGTTTGGGGCAAAGTCTGCACCTGCTCAACGCCGCAGACATCAAATCCAAGCTTGCTTTCGCAGGTGGCCGCGCCGATCGGTTCGTCAAAACAGAGATCGCGCCCGAGGCGCAAGTCCGCGAGCTATATCTCGCCGCCTTTTCACGGCCACCTCGAGCGGACGAGTTGGCGACCGCCATTGCCTATCTGGCTGAACCACGTACGGATGCGGAAGGAAAACCGCTCGACGCAGCTCGAGTCGCTCGCGAGAATTTGCATGATTTATTGTGGGCATTGATGAATACAAAAGAATTTTTGTTCAACCACTGAGTACAACAAGTGACATACCGCAGAAAAAAATCCACTGCCATTGCGTTCGCTCACGGTGATATCGCTTGCCGACGATCTCGGAGCGATTCGAGAACGCACGTCTCGGCGAACCAAGCTGCTATCCTCCGCTCGCTCACGTTCGTCACGCTGGTCTTGTTTGGGGTTCCCGCGTCGACGTGGGCCCAATCGGTCTGTTTGCCAGCGCCGCGGCTCTTGACCACGATGCCGATGGGGGGCCAAGCGGGGACGCAAATCGAGGTCACGACCAGTGGCGAATTACTCGAAGAGGCCAGCGAAATGGTGTTTTCCCATCCTGGGATCGTCGCCACTGCGAAACTCGACGCCAATGGTGCGGTTGTGCCCAAGCAATACGTGGTCACGATTGCAGCCGATTGTCCTCCCGGCGTCCACGAGGCTCGTATGATGACCAACCGAGGTCTATCGACGTCGCGAGTTTTCTCCGTCAGCAAACTCCCCGAGGTGGTGCAATCCGGGGCATCGGCGAGTCCAGAGTCGGCGATGACGCTGGAGGTAAATTCCATTTGCAACGCCGTGATGCCGGTTCGCGCGGTCAACCACTACCGCTTCGAAGCCCGCAAGGACCAACGGGTGATCATCGATTGTGCCGCTCAAGGCATCGATTCAAAACTCAACCCGGTGTTGATCATCGCGGACTCCGAAGCTCGCGACTTAAGGGCCCAACGACGTGGCGATCTGTTGGATTTCACCGCACCGGAGGATGGAACCTACATGATCAAGGTTCACGATTTGACCTTCAATGGAGGTGACACCTATTTCTACCGCCTCGCGTTGCAGGAGTTGGCGGCGGACGCCGCGCCGGAGCGTTTGCCATCGACAGCGCAAGTGAATGCGTTTTCTTGGCCACCGTTGGGGCTGCCGGCCGCCGCAGCCTTAACCGAAACCGAACCGAACAACCAACATACCGAAACCCAATCCATCACCCTGCCCTGCGATATCGCAGGAACCTTTTACCCTGCTGCGGACGTCGACCGCTTTGAATTCACGGCTAAGAAAGGCGAAAAGTGGTGGGTGGAAGTCGGCTCTGAGCGATTGGGTTTCCCGACCGATCCGTCATTGTTGGTCCAACGCGTTGACGAAGAGGGTGAAGGGGAAACGTTGGTTGACGTGGTCGAATTGCGTGACATTGCCAGTCCCGTGACCGTTTCGACCAATGCGTACTCCTACAATGGTCCTCCCTACAACGCGGGCTCCGCCGATGTTTTGGGTGTGATCGATATTCCGGCGGACGGTCGCTATCGATTGCAACTGACCGATCTGTTTGGCGGCACGCGAAACGATCCACGCAATGCTTACCGGATGGTGATTCGTAAAGCGGCTCCCGACTTTGTCTTAGTGGCCTGGGCAATGCACATGACCCTTCGCAACGGTGACCGCAACGCGTTGTCGAAACCGATGGCGCTTCGTCCCGGTTCGACGATGCCGTTGGAGGTGATCGTGGTCCGGCGAGATGGTTTTGACGGCGAAATTGAGATCTCCATGGACAACCTTCCCGATGGCGTCACCGCCCACGGGTTGAAGATCCCGGCCGGGGGATCACGCGGCATTATGTTGGTCACGGCTGACGAGGGCGCTCCACAAGGATACGCTCGCGCCTCATTTGTGGGCCGCAGTGAAATCGATGGCGAGAGCGTCACCCGCAACGTTCACTTGGCCTCGATGGCGTGGCCGGTCAAAGACGGTTGGTCCGAGATTCCCAGCCCGCGTCTACTGGCCGACGTCCCGGTTTCGGTCAGCGGCGTTGAAGTGGCGCCGCTAACGATCGCCGCTCGAGAAAAGAAGGTTTGGGAAGTCGCTGCCGGTGAAAAACTAACGATCCCGTTGGTCCATTACCGCCGTAGTGAATTCTCCGGTGCAGCCATGTCGGTGAAAACCTTCGGAGCGGGATTCGATAAGAACTCCAGCTTTGATCTCCCCTTGACGGCGGACAGTTCCGAAGCCGTGCTTGATTTATCGAAACTGAAAACACCTCCCGGCGATTACATGATCGCTTTCTATGGCAGCGCCGTGGCGAAATACGTCGATCCCCCCGCACCGAATGCGGCGGCCGGCGCCGCACCTGCCAAACCACGAGACATTGTCGATATTATCGTTTCCGAACCGATTGCCATTCGCGTCATGCCTGCGGAGAAATCATGAGCCAGTTCCCCAATGCCCCGTTCGTTCCCAATCCAATGGCATTCCAATCGGGACGCCGCGGATTCATGCGGATGGGGTTAGCCGGTTTCGCCTCGTTAAGCTTGCCCGGCATGCTGCGGCTTCGTGCGGCCAGCCCGACGACGAGTGCCGAGAAGACGGCGATTATCATGGTTTGGAAACCGGGAGGATGCTCGCACATCGATACCTACGACCCCAAACCGCATGCCGGTAGCGAATATCGCGGCCCGTTCGGGACGATTCCGACCAAGGTCGCAGGGATGCACTTTACCGAATTGCTGCCCCGCCAAGCGCAGATCGCGGACAAGTTCACGGTGCTGCGCAGTATGAGCCAAACCGCGGGCGGGCATCCGGCCGGTTCGATGCAAATGCTCTCCGGTGACTCGGACACCCGTGACAAACCCAAACCACGGCTTCCCGATTGGATGTCGGTGGCAAACTATCTCCGCTCCCAGCAAGGCTCTCGCAACAACCCGTTACCGTTGTCGGTCGGTGTCAATCCACCGACCCAGTACAATGGACCCGCCTACCTAGGCGATGCCTATTCGCCCTTTTCCGTTACCGGAGATCCGAACCAGCCCAACTTTGTCGTTCCCAATATTGGCTTGTCCGATGCCTCGGAAATTGAACGTCTGGGGCGCCGAGTGAGCTTGCGAGAAAAACTCGATACGCTCAGCCGAGCCTTCGACCAATATGGTGAACTTGGTGCCTTGGACGAGTTTGAAACGCAAGCGATGACGCTGCTCACCAACCCTCAAACCAAAGAAGCGTTCGACCTCAGCAAGGAGGACGACCGAACCCGCGATCGCTATGGCCGCAACACCTGGGGACAGCAATTGCTGCTGGCCCGTCGACTGGTCGAAGCCGGCGTCGAGATCTTGACGAGTAGTTTGCGGGGGCCGTTGTGCGGTCGCGTGCAAAATTGGGATGACCACGCCGTGAATCATCATGTTTTTGACGCGATGCGTTTCCGGTCGGCCGCCTACGATCAAGCGGTCACAGCGTTGATCGAGGATATCTATGAACGAGGCCTCGACAAACGCGTGATGGTGGTGGTGACGGGCGAGTTCGGACGTACGCCGAAAGTCAATTACCAACCGAGCACCGGAGCGGGCAACGCCAGCGCCCCGTCGGGAACCCAGCAACCGGGCCGCGACCATTGGCCTCGCGCCTTTTCGAACATCTGGGCCGGCGGGGGAATCGAAACCGGCCGATTTATCGGTGCCACCGACAAACGTGGCGAGGATGTGACCGAACGACGTTGCAGTGCGGATGATTTTCTCGCCACCATTTACCAACACCTCGGTATCGACTCGTCGCAAGTCTTTATCGAAGACTTCAATGGACGTCCCACCCCCATTGTTGATCAAGGCAAACCGATTCGGGAACTGATGCGTTCGAGTCCCAGCTAATTCCTCGACTCGTCGAATTCAACGGTCGAAGGGTGGAAATGGCTTCGCATTCGCAGCTGATTGCTGTTATGCTGTCTAGTTAATGCTGTTAATTAGATCGTTCAGGCGATCACTCGCCCCCCCCTTGCCTGCCCCCCCACCCTTCGACACTGCTGACGCCGGGCAACGCCAGTAGTCGATTCGGCCTTTTGAGGTCGCGAGCCGCAATCTGAGCGGAGGAGTCTTAATGCGTATTGTCATCTGCTTTGTCGTATTGGCCATGACAACGATTTTTGAGTCGCCGGTCTGGGGCGTCGATTATCTGACGCAAATCAAACCGATGCTCGAGGAAAAGTGCTACTCGTGCCACGGGGTGCTCAAACAGGAAGGCGACCTACGTCTTGAGACGGTGCCTTTGATGCTCGAGTCGGGTGCAATCGAGCCGGGCGATGCGGAGGCGAGCTTAGTGTTCGAACGGATCATCGCAGACGAGGATGATCGCATGCCGCCGGCGCATGATGGCTCCGCGTTGAAGCCAGATCAGATTGCTTTACTGAGAACTTGGATCGACGAAGGCGCGATTACTCCCGAGGAAGAGATTCCCAAGGGCCCCGCATCGCACTGGGCATTCCAAACGATTCAGCGGCCGCCGCTACCCGAATTGCCTGCGGACACCGCGTCCGAATGGACCGCCAATCCCATCGATCAATGGTTAGAATCCAAACGCGCCGCGATCGGTTTGCAAACGACACCGGTGGCCGATCGATCGATTAGCCTGCGGCGACTGTATTTAGACCTGGTGGGCTTACCACCGACCGCCGATCAACTCGATGATGATCGTCCTTGGGAAACGATTGTCGACGAATTGCTACAGAGCCCTCAGCATGGCGAACGATGGGCTCGGCATTGGATGGACGTTTGGCGTTACAGCGATTGGTACGGTCTGGGTGCCCAGTTGCGGTATAGCCAAAAACACCTGTGGCATTGGCGAGATTGGATCGTTGAATCGCTCAATCAAGACAAGGGATACGACCAAATGGTCACCGAGATGTTGGCCGGTGACGAACTCGCCCCGGAAGACCCCGATGTGTTGCGAGCGACCGGCTTTCTCGCTCGAAATTACTATCTGTTCAATCGCACGACGTGGCTCGATTCGACCATCGAACACACCAGCAAGGCGTTCATCGGGCTAACGCTCAATTGTGCCAAGTGCCATGACCACAAATACGATCCGATCACGCATGTCGATTACTATCGTTTTCGCGCGATCTTTGAGCCGCATCAAATCCGTCTTGATCCAGTCCACGGGGTCACGAACTTTGATACCGACGGATTGCCCCGAGCGTTTGACGACAAACTCGACGCCAAGACTTATTTGCATCTCCGCGGCGAAGAGAGTAAACCGGACAAAGAAACCGAGATCACTCCGTCGGTTCCGGCGATCCTGGCGGATTTCGCCCCGCCGATCGAGCCGATTGAACTTCCCCGATTTGCCTACGCCCCAGGCACGCGAGATTACTTCCAACAAGCCAAGCTTGCAGACGCCCAAGCCAAGGTCGCCGCGGTCCAAGATGAATTGATCGCGGCTCGTCAGCGGCACGAGACGGCCCTTTCAACTGCCTCAGTCGAGCGTCCCGACGAGAAAGTCGACTTCGTCACCGTCGATGAGTCATTTGACCAACTCGATAACGAGCGATGGGAGCTGATTGGGGACGGATGGGAATTCCGCGACGGCATGCTGCACCAAACCACCGACTGTCGCGAAGGGCATGAGCTCAAGCTACGAACCCCGGCGCCACGAGACTTCGAATTGACATGCCGCTACCAGGTCACCGGTGGCAGTACGTACAAATCGGTGATCTTCCAGTTTGATCGAAGTGACGATACCAAGTACAGCAACTCGGTTTACACCAGCGCTCATGAACCCGGCCAGAAGGCGCAAGTGACGTACACCCGCAATGGCAAACCTGTCTATCCAGGTCAAGGCACCAAGTCGCTCAAACTCGAAGTCGGCAAAGCGTATCAACTGCGATTCGCGGTTCGCGATCGCCTCGTCAATGTTTGGCTCGACGATACATTCTTGATCGCTTACACCTACCCCGACCGCCGTCCCGAAGGCGTTTTCTCGGTGGCTGGATTTGATGCCACGGTGGCCTTTGACCAACTCACCCTCCGAGCATTGCCCGAAGATTTCGAGCTGAAGCCCGCTGGCAACAAAGCCGCGCCAACGGTCGACCAATCGCTCAAGGCGATTGCCGTGGCGGAGGCGAAACTCGATGCCGCAAAGGCTCACGTCGAACGCGTGAGCGCCATCATCGCCGCAGACAACTTGCAATACGAGACAAACTCCGCCCCGAAAGAAACTTCGGCTGCAATCCAATTGGCCAACCAGCGGGAAGCTCAATGGATGCAAGCGGAGGCAGCTCATGAATTACAGTTGCACGAAGGGGACGACAAAAAGACCAAGGCGGCGCAAGCGAAACAGGTCGCCGCAGAGGAGCTACTAAAGAAAGCCGCCGACGGCTCGGCGCACTACACGCCGCTTCGAGGTTCCCGCAAGGCGCTTGAAACCCCCGAGCATAACTTTGAGACCTACGCGGCTACCTATCCCAAGCAAAGCACCGGACGCCGACTCGCTTTGGCACGCTGGATCGTCGATCGAAAGAATCCCTTGACCGCACGCGTCGCGGTAAATCATGTCTGGATGCGACACTTCGGTGAGCCACTAGTGGAGACGGTATTCGATTTTGGGTTGCAAGCGAAACAACCCGTGCACGCTGAATTGCTCGATTACCTCGCTTCGGAATTCATCGAATCGGGTTGGAGCTTTCGACACTTGCATCGTTTGATGGTCACCTCGCGTGCCTACCAACTACGCAGTTCGACGCTCGACGCTGACCCTGCGACGTTGGCGGCCGACCCGAATAACGCTTACTACTGGCGGATGAACACGCGCCGGATGGAGTCTCAAGTCGTGCGTGATAGCTTGTTACATTTGGCGGGCACGATTGATCTGACACTAGGCGGTCCCAGCGTCAAACCGGGGCCTGAAAGCCGACGTCGCAGTCTGTATTTCACCCACTCGGCCGAAACGCATGATAAATTCCTGACCATGTTCGACGATGCCGATCTGATGCAATGTTATCGCCGTAGCGAGAGCATTGTCCCTCAACAAGCACTCGCCCTGTCCAATAGCGAGCTAGCCTTGACCGCTTCGCAGCAGATCGCCCAACGGATCGGTGACAACGATCCCGAAGCGAATCTCGAGCAGTTCATCGAACAAGCATTCTTTGCCCTGCTCGCTCGTTTGCCAAATGAGGAAGAGGTCCGGCAATGTACGCAGTTCAGCCACGACATGGCGGTGCTGCGAAACGACATGAACGCCGCTGAGTTAGACGCTCGAATTCGAGCGAGATTGGTGCATGTCTTAATTAATCACAACGACTTTATTTCGATTCGGTGACTCGATGAATCCCCTCCGTTTAAACCCAACCCCGCCGAGCGCTAGCCGCGTTTCACCACGTCGTCAATTTTTTACTCAGTCCGCTTTGGGACTCGGGGGCGTGGCGTTGTCGGCGATGCTGCAACAAGATCAGCTTTCGGCGGCTGGCTTGAATGCCATCGATGGACAACCGCATTTTACGCCCAAGGCGAAGAATGTGATCTGGCTATTCATGCGCGGTGGCGTCTCGCACATGGAGAGTTTTGATCCCAAACCGGCGCTGAATCAGTTTGCCGGGATGTCGATCCCCGAGACTCCCTTTGCCGAAGTGCAACATTCCGAGAAACTTAAACGCGTCCGGGTGGTGGTGGTCAACGATGCCAACGGACAACAACGCAACAAACTCTATCCACTACAAGTGGGTTACAAAAAGTACGGCCAAAGTGGCATCGAAGTCAGCGATTGGTTTCCTCACATTGGCTCACGGATTGACGATATTTCGGTGATCCGATCGATGTGGACCACCGACGACAATCACGGCGCTCAGGTGCAATTCCATTCGGGTCGACACATGCTCGACCCCCGCGTGCCGACAATCGGAGCGTGGATTAATTACGGCTTGGGAACGCTCAACGATAATCTGCCCCAATTCATCAGCATGGGGCCGCGCTTCTTTGATCGCCGCGATGGCCATTACCTGGGTCCCGCCTACGATGCCGTCGGGCTTAAAGTCGATCCCAAAAATCCGTTGGATTACGCTAAAGCAGAAAAGGCGGTCTCCGACCCAGAGCAGCGACTTGGGTTTGACCTTGTTAGCCAACTCAATCGGCTCAACGAATCGCAATTCCCCCACGATTCCGCTTTGGAAGCGCGCACGAAGGCCTACGAGTTGGCGTTCCGAATGCAAACCGCAGTGCCCGACGTGATTCAATTCGACCGCGAAACCGCAGCGACAAAAAAACTGTACGGTTTAGACCGACCCGAAACTCGCGATTTCGGCCAACAACTCCTGGCGGCTCGCCGGTTCACTGAACAAGGCGTCCGCTTTATCCAGATCATGCATGGTGATGGCGCCGCGGGCGCTTGGGACCAACATTCGAATCTGAAGAACATGCACTCCAAACTGGCTGGCCAAGTCGACCTGCCCATCGCGGGCCTACTGACCGATCTAAAGCAACGAGGAATGCTCGACGAAACCTTGGTGGTGTTCGCGACCGAATTCGGACGCACCCCAGGATCTCAAGGCAGCGACGGACGAGACCACCACCCCTATGGCTTCAGCGTCTGGATGGCTGGAGGAGGGATCAAAGGAGGCGTTGCTCATGGTGCCACGGACGAGATCGGATTCCATGCAACCGAGCATCCGCATTATGTCACCGACGTGCATGCCACAATCATGCACCAACTCGGCCTCGATTCACATCGCATGGAAGTCCCCGGTCACAAACGTCTCGAACAAGACTTTGGCAACGTGATTCACGACATCATCAGCTAGTCTCGACTTTCTTTGCTGGCCCATTCGAAACGACGTCCCAACCTCAAGCGTCATCTACGTCCCTCCGACACGACGCCATGGAAACACTTGGCACCTCACCCAAGTGTTTCGATGCGATCAAGCTGGAGCGTGAGACGCCTCCAACCCGCAATGGAACGACAACGGCGTCATTGCATTGTTCGATTATTGGCAGCACCGGGGATCGCATCGTTTGCTTAGCGCGGAGAACCCAACCGTTGCGATCACGCCGATGGTCCGATTAAGCCGGCGACCCTACGCATGTATTCTGTCTTTTTCTTAAGTTTTTCGAAATCGATGGCAACGACATTGCTCCTCCCCCCAGGCAGTCAAAGCTAGCTAGCCCCAAGCGACTGCCGCCCTCCCCTGAGCAGGTGTGGTGATTGGTCTCGCACCTGCGAAATGAGCCAACTTTATCGCGCAAAGCAGTCTCAATGGCGGTCGACACGCTCCCATGGAGAGGTACCGCCCCCACCTCGGGTGCACCCTATTGCCCCCTCGAAATAGACTTGCGATTCAGTCTAGCAACCAACCGGCGCTGCCATTTGTTTGTGCCCCCCTGCGTGGCTAACGGGAAGTGTTTTTTGCGGCAATTTACGTGTTTTCGTGCAAACAACCCACGCAACACGTGACGTGCACGTGCGTGCTGTCCCCTTTTGCAAAGGAGTCACGGCAAGCTACTCTATAGGTTTACTTGCAGCTCCAATTTCCAAAGTTGCTGCGCATCTTTGACACCTAACTTTTCACAAGTGAACATGACGCAACCAAACCGCCAAAAAGGATTCACCCTCGTAGAGCTCTTAGTAGTCATCGCCATCATCGGAGTTCTTGTCGGACTATTGCTTCCAGCGGTGCAAGCTGCCCGCGAGGCGGCTCGCCGGATGAGTTGTTCCAATAACATGAAACAACTCGGCTTGGCGATGCACAACTACCATGACACCTTCCGTTTGTTTCCGTACGGATACATGGAAACCGGTAATTTCCACAAACGTGAAGGTTGGATGCAGCAAGTGCTTCCGTTCATTGAAATGGGCACCATGTACGAACAATACCAAGCGTTTGACGGGGCGTGGACGATGGACACCCCGCCCGAATTGAAGGACGCCCTGATTCCGGCGTTCATGTGTCCCTCGGATCCTGGCGCTGGCGGATTTGGCGGCGGCGGAGGACTTCGTGCGGGTGGCGAAGGTTTCCAAGGCAATTACGTCGCTGCGACGGGAAACACCGAGATGACTCGTCCGATGACCAATTTGAATGGCATGTTCTATAACGAGTCGAAGACAAAGATGCGAGATTTGATCGACGGCACGTCAAATACGGTGATGTTTGGCGAGTCGCTCGTCCGCCCTGGTTTAGGCGGATGGGGCGGTGCCGGTGGCTACTGGGGCGGCGGTCCACACGGCGCCTTCGGCTTTACGACCTGGCAATCACCGAACTCGACCCTGCCCGATCAAGTCTACTCCTGTAAGGACGAGAACTATCGATTGGCACCCTGTACCTCGGTCGGTACCGCGCCGGAAATTCGTAACTTCGCTCGCAGTGTGCACCCCGGCGGAGCTCAGTTCACACTCGCCGATGGATCGGTTCGCTTCCTGACGGAGTCGATCGACTTGATCACCTATCGTGCCATCGGCTCACGCAACGGTAGCGAAGTCGTTCAGTTGCCATAGGTTCGGTTCGTGCTTCGCTGGATGGATCGGCACTGAAATCTTTTTCACGCTGCCTCCATTCTCCAATCGTGCTTTCGCACTCCACTTCAAAACCACTCGCCCCTAATTTCAAAACGATGTCTGTAAAGTTCAATCTTTCCTTTGCTGCCTGTCTGCTGTTGACCGGACTGACCCTCGCTGGATGTAGCAGCAGCGATCCGCTGGATCGGGCCATCGCCGAAGGAACCGTCACCGTTGATGGGACTCCCCTAGCGATTGGGGACATCACCTTTGTCGATGATGACCCTTCGGTTCAATCGGACAACGTGAAAGTAGTGGACGGTGCGTTTAGTGGACCGGTCATCCCTGGCACCAAAAAAGTCCAAATTCGTGGCTATGAAGTGGTGTCTGCTAACGTTCCAGCGGACTCACCCGAGGCGGGAACGACCTTCAAGAAGCAAATCCTGCCCGCGAGATTCAACGACCAAACGGAACTGACCGAAACGATTCCAAGTTCGGGACCGCTTAGCTACAGCCTGACGACCCAGTAAGCCGATCGGCCTACTTGAACGAAGATCGCGCCCCTGCTTTCCGCCGGCCCCACGCTCGGCGGAAAGCAGGGGTTTTTCATTGCGTTCCGCTCAAACCCGGATATTGCATGCGAACGACCAGTAATGTTTGAACCGCTTTGTTGCCCAAAGGTGTTACGCCTTTTGAGTGAGGTGCGCAATTAAAATCATCCCCGAAGTGTTAGCGAGCGAATCGACGAAGGCTCCCTCGCTGACGCTTCGCGTGATGCAATGTCAGTTCTAAGCTTCACGACTGGGGTGGCCCCACGCCCTCCGCGCGGCACGATGAAGGAATCTCAATCGCATCCCCCTCTCCATTTGACGAGAAGCATCTCTGACACGGCAGCGACTAGGGGGATAGGCACCATCCGGCTGGGTGGCACGCAGGGATTTGGGAGACGAGGGTGCAGGTTTTGGGTTGAAAAGACATTCAACCTTAATCATTGTTGCGTAACCCCCCCCTCTATAAATCACCCAAGTAGATTCATGCTTAAACAAGCCACGGCCCCCAACAACCGTATTCTCGTCCTCCTGCTTCTGGCTGACCTTTGTTTCATCGTCCTGTATGGATTGTATGGGTTCAAGTTCGTGACGGATCCTAAGTTTGGTTTGATTGAGGATTGGTCCTACGGCGAGGTCTTTCAGTACATCAAGGAACTGTGGATCATCGCGTTACTTCCTTTCGTAGCGGTGCAACAGCGCACATGGCGGTACGTCGTGTGGATCGGCGTGTTCACTCTCATCTTGCTGGATGATTCGTGCCAGTTCCACGAACGCATTGGGGGACAATTGGCGGAGGCGTTGAATCTGCCTAGCTTCGGCAATCTACGCGCTCAAGACACCGGAGAAATGCTTTACGCAGGAGTTCTCGGTCTCAGTTTGCTGTCAGCGATTGCGGCATCGTTTTGGAACGCCTCCGCGATCTACAAGCAAACGGCGATTCAATTGATCGCCCTACTCGGTACGTTGGCATTCTTCGGCGTCGGTGTCGACATGATTCGTGTTGATCAATACCCGTTGCTCGATAAAGCAATGGGGGCCCTAGAGGATGGCGGCGAACATATCGCGATCAGCCTGATCACTTGGTTTGTCTATTGTCGTTCCATGCCCGATTCCACGTCATCTCTCCCTAACCGCTACTCGATCGCCGCGCGTTGATCATCCGACGCGCAAGAGAACCGTTTGTGTGACAAGGCGTTCGTCCTTTGGACGTGACATCGTTTCCATCAAACAGCGTCGGTTCGATGGAACGGCGGTTAGCCTATCGGTTCCCCATCGTCGGTGGTGCCGACCGTCGACTCCCTCAAGCCAGGGAGCCGTTTGCTGCTACGCCGCCATCAACTCCGTTCAATGCCGTGGAATGGCTCCACGCAGGTATCAAAACAGGGTAAACTCTTTCGGACTCCCACCGTACGAAACACGAGATCCCCAATGCTCCAACCACGAAACCGCGGAATCCGAATCCCCCAAATCGGATACCGTTTGATCGCAGCGACCGTCGTCATCGCCAGCACGTTTGCCGCAGGCAGCGTGTCAACCGCGTTAGGGCAAACCAACGCAGCGACATGGTGGAACGGCTACAGCGGCGCCGACGCAAACGGCGTCGAGGTGTTGGGGTTCTGGAACTTTGATGGGGACGAAGCTGCATTCACGCGTGATTCATCGTCACATCAGCATAAGGCGAACCTGCGTGGTGCCAAACGCAGTACCGAGGGTCGCTTTGGCGGTTGTTTGGAAAGCGCTGCTGGCTATCCCGTGATCGACGAAAGCCATGGGATGCAGGTCACTAAGTCATCGGTCTTGTCACCGCGTGGGGCGTTTACCGCCGAATTGTGGATCAAACCGAAAGCGGCGGAGGCGTTTCCCAAGGAGACGCGTCCGGTCTTGCTCGATTCGAAATATGTGCCCAATGAGCATACGGGATTCATGTTCTCGTTGACCACAGGCGGTGCCAACAATGACCGCCGGATGAGCGTTGCGATTGGAATGGGATCACGCTCGGAGACCTGGTTCTCGGATCCCTTTGAGTTGTCCCCCGGTCGTTGGCAGCATGTGGCATTCACCTACGATGCGCTGGGGACCGTTACCTTTTACGTCGACGGTTCGGAGCTCAGTCGCCGGTTCCACTCCGATGCCGGCCCGATGGCTCCGGCGACGCGAGCGTTGTCGATTGGCGATCGGCTCGGTTCAAACTACAACGGTTTCCCAGGTTTCATTGACGAGGTTCGCTTGACGAGCGGCCAACGGGAATTTCACCCTGTCAAGTTTGAAGCCGATGTAGACCGTTTTGTCGTCGTGCGAATGAGTGAAAAGGCGACAATCAGCGGGGTGTTGATCAACCAAACCGGAAAGCCGCTCACGGGGGCAACCGTCGCGGCGCGACTTCCCGGTGGCACGACAAGTTCCACTCCGTTGCCGGAGGTGCCCGCAGGCGATCGTCATCCCCTAGAATTCACCATTGATTCATCATTGAAGCCGGGTGAATACACCGTGGAACTGAGTGTGAGTTTGCCCGACTGGGGAACTCACGAAGCCGGCTATCGCGCCACGAGCCAGATCCCGGTTGTTATCGTGCCTCGCGATTTACCGACACGCATGCCTGTTGTGATGTGGGGTGTTGGTGGCACCGACGGGGTCGTCCAAGAGATCCCGCGGCTCAAAGAACTTGGCTTTACTCATTGTCTTGGTTTACGGGTGGACTACCGAAAGGTTTGGGACGAAGGTGCCAAGGCGTTGCCTGGGACGCCGGAGAGCATTCGCAATAGCCGCGAGATGCTCAATGCCGCACTGGAGAACGACATCAAAATCATCGCGTCAATGTCACCCGGTAGTTGGTTGCGCCACGCCGAGGTTGGCAAGCCTTTTCGACGCATCGACCGGAACGGGAAAGCATACGATCGCGAGGATGTCAGCGGGATTTATCAACCCGTCCAAGATTTCTGTTTCCATGCCGGAGCTGCCGTCGGCAAAGCTTACGGTGATCATCCCGCCTTCGCGGCCGCTTTGCTTCACACGGAAGTTCGCGGCGAGTCGCAACTCTCATTTCGACCTGAAGAGGTGGAAGCCTATCGCAAAGCGACCGGCGCTATGATCCCCGATGAAGTCAGCATCAAGAATGGCGTGGACTATCGCAAGCTTGCCGATTTCCCCAAGAATCGGGTGATCCCCGACAACGATCCTATCCTGCAGTACTTACGTTGGTTCTGGCAAACCGGCGACGGATGGAACGAATTGAACACGCGGCTCGATCAAGGTTTAAAAGAACAGATGGATCGAGACGATTTCTGGACGTTCTATGACCCGGCCTGTCGCGTCCCCAGTATCAGCGGCAGCGGCGGAGGCGTCGATGTGTTGTCGCACTGGACGTACAGCTATCCCGATCCGATTCGCATCGGATTGTGTACGGACGAACTCTTCGAAATGGCTCGCGCCGGCGGACGCGAGCAAGATGTGATGAAGATGACTCAGTTGATCTGGTATCGTTCCCAAACCGCCCCAATCAATGCGACCCCGACTGGCGAAGCATCCCCTTGGGTCGACCAAGATCCCGACGCCGCTTATATCACGATCGCGCCGATGCATTTACGTGAAGCGTTCTGGTGGAAGATCGCACGACCGATCAAAGGCATCATGTATCACGGTTGGCAATCATTGGTCGAAACCGATTCACCCTCCGCCTACCGCTACACCAACCCGAGTACTCAGCACGAGTTGAAGCGACTCGTGGCCGACGTGGTGGTGCCGTTAGGCCCGACGTTGATGCAAGTGCCCGATGCGGAGTCGGATGTTGTCTTTCTGGAGAGTTTTACTTCTCAAATGTTTGCTCGGCGCGGCACTTATGGCTGGAACCACACTTGGGCTGGCGACATGTATCACATCCTCATGTATTCACAATTGCAACCGCGTGTGATGTACGAAGAGTCCTTGCTGAATGGTGGACTCAGCGGCGCCAAGGTGCTCGTGCTGGCGGATTGTGATGTGCTGACCGAATCGACCGTCAAAGCCATCCAAGCTTTTCAAGCGAACGGTGGATTGGTGATTGGCGATAACGCAACGTGTCCCGCGATCCAATGCGACAAGACCATCACTCGCTTTAATCGCACGAAAAAGGCCGACGCCGATCGTGCGAACCTTCAAGCCGCAGCCAAAGACTTACGTGACTGGTTGGATTCCCGGTATTCACGCATGCTCGACTCGGCAACCCCCGATGTCGTCACGCGACGGCGGCAATTTGGAACTACCGACTACGTCTTCGCCGTCAACGACCGTCGCGAATTCGGAAGCTACGTGGGTGACTACGGATTGACGATGGAGAACGGATTGCCATCGGAAACCCAGATCCAACTGGAACGACGATCGGGACACGTTTATGACTTGCTCGCCCATCGCGAAATGTCAATCGAAACCAACGACGATGCGATTGAGTTTCCCTTGTCCCTCGGGCCTTGCGAGGGTCGTGTGTTCATGGTCACCGAGCGGCCGATACGCGACGTCGTCGTGACGGTGCCCGAAACAACGGCCCCCGGCCAAACCGTGACATTCGAGTTCGCGGTGACCGATGGTGATTCCCCGATCGATGCGGTGATTCCAGTCGAGGTTCGAATTGTCGATCCCGAGGGGATGGAAGCGGAGAAGACCGGTTACTACGGCGCCGTTGGTGGGAAGCTCAGCATCCCGTTTGACTTCGCAACGAACGACCGCCCCGGGGTGTGGGAAATTCAAGCCAAGGAGCTCGCCTCAGGTCGTGAAGCCGCCGGCTATCTTCGTTTGACCGCCCGTCAGGAATGAGATTCAACCGCACGGTTGCGGCTTGCTTGCTCGCTGCGGTCACAGACTGCGCTCACAGCGCCGCTACCTTCTGGCGAACGTAGCTACCCGGAATTACTTCACAGCGTAGCCCTTCGGGGCTTTGCTAACGTGGGGACACCGAAAAACCTAGGAGCTTTCATTCCCAAATCCTAAGTGCTATCGCGCCTCGGGTACTCAGAAAATCGCAACGGCAACACTGACGCGTCAGGTTGTCCCATACGCAGATTACGGGACAACGGTCACTTTGCTCAAACCTGGGGCGGCGAGAAAGCGGGTGATCTCACTGCCGTCCTGCATGTTCCAGACATGGACCTCGCCATTGAACGTTCCCGTGACCAACCGCTGCCGAGTGCTGTCCACCGCGAGAGCCGTCACCCAATCGTTGTGCTTGTCATAGCTGCGAACCTGAGTTCGCTTCGCCCAATCGAATTGCCGAGCGGTTCGGTCGGCCGACATGCTAAACAAAGAATCGCCCACGATTTGCAAACCATGAACCGCATCCGCATGTGCCAGTAGTGCTTGACGCGCTCCGTTGGCGACCGCCCAGTAGTGGATTTTCCCATCGCCGCCGGCGCTGAAGACGTGCGTTCCCTCGGGTGAGAACAACGCATCAAACACAACCGATTTATGTCCAGCATAGTTAACGACAAGGGTTCCGGTATTCGCATCGAACACCTTGGTCGTGTGGTCCCCGCTAGCGGACACCAACTGCGTTCCATCGGGACTCCAATTGACGGAGTGGATGCGATCGCCGTGGGCCTCGATCTTCAGACGCTCCTTGCCTGAGTCCAGTTCATAAACGCGCAGGGTAAAGTCGGGCAACGCCGCCGCCAATTCTTGTCCATCCGGCCGGACGGCGATCCCCAAGACTGTGTCACTGGTTTTTACTAGCAGTCGGCGTTCGGAGAAGTCACTCCCGTCCAAAAGTCGCACTTCGCCGTACACACCGGGGATTCCACCACTGGTCGCGAGTTGACGGGGCGTCGCGAAATATTCCAATTCCGCACTGCGTTCGGTGATCTTGGGCATCCGCTGCAGAAGCGTCCCATCCTC
Source organism: Novipirellula galeiformis (assembly GCF_007860095.1). NCBI lineage: Bacteria > Pseudomonadati > Planctomycetota > Planctomycetia > Pirellulales > Pirellulaceae > Novipirellula > Novipirellula galeiformis. Next base: position 51,082 of record NZ_SJPT01000013.1, read on the forward strand.
TGTGTTCCAGATCGACAATTCGCGATACCCGCTAACCAAAACATTGCCGCTCTCCGGTTCGATGGCGAGCGCCGTGATCGGGACGGCAGCACGATAGGCTTGTGGCGCTGCGGTATATTCCGCACGCGGCAACTGGGACGCCAACGGTAGGGCGGGGTTGGGGACATCCACCTTCGCACCTTGTTCGATCCAAGTTCGAATGGCGTCTAACTCCGTCTTCGGCAATGGGTCACCATCCAAAGGCATCCGCTCGCCGCGATCGTCGCTATTGACGAGCCTCCAAAGCAGGCTTTCCTCAAGGTTGCCTGCGGTCACTTGCCGCTCGCCGTAGTCAGCTTGTTCCATCAAGGAAGCGACCGTGTCCACACGGTAGCTGCTCTCGCTTTTTTTGGCTCCATGGCAACTCTCGCAACGTTGGACCAGAATCGGAGCGACGTCGCGGATGAAGCTGATCGGCCGCTCACCTTCCGCAGCGTGCGCATGGTTCAGACCTAGTCCGATCGTGCTGATTAGCAGCCCGCCTAGGCAACGAAGTCGTGACACCAATGAAGTACTCAAGATGGATTAATGCCGAAAAAGGAATTCTTTGGAATTGATGATGGACCAACAAATATCCTCCCAACCTTGCAAACGATCAGGCTGAGCATCGAGGTAGGCAAAGGCGGTCGCTTTTTCGTTTGCCTCGGGATAGCGAGCGTAGGCGGCCAAGTATAAATCCCTCAGCACGGTCGCGTCGTCCGCCTTGGCGGTGAGGGCAACACGGAAACGGTTGCTCGCACTTTGCAGTTTGGAATGAACCGCGCCGCCATTAAATAACTGCAACGCTTGCCCGAGATTGGAATCATCGGATCGTTCGCAAACACAGGTCGTCTCTCGATCGGGTTGTCCAAACAGCTTAAGAAAATCGTTGGCAAAGTCGGGACTCGGCAACTGTCCGGCACGTGTGCCCGGTGGTAGCCGCGAATAAGAATCCCACACTCCGGTCAACTGTCCGATCGAATCAGCCAACTGTTCGGCACTCAACTGGTTCACCTTGGCGTGCGAAAAGTAGTGGTTATCGTCGGCATTAAATGCGTTGCTCTGAGAACTGTGTTGGTAGACACGGCTATTGAGAATGCGACGCAAGATTTCCTTTTGGTCGTAGCCCGTTTTAATAAAATCCGCAGCCAAGGCGTCAAGTAATTCGCCATTCGCGGGTGGGTTCGAATCGCGAAAATCATCCACGGGCTCCACGATGCCCCGCCCCATCACGTGTGCCCAGATGCGATTGACACTGACCTTGGCGAAGAAAGGATTGTCATCGCTGGTCAGCCACTGCGACAAAACGGGGCGCAAATCGAATTCGTTTTCGTTTTCAACAACGCCTTTCAGCGGCAGCCAAGGCTTCATCACTTCTTTTGTACGTGGTTGCACGACGTCGCCGCGACGCGCGACCCATACCACCGTCTCGCCGTTGCGGCTGCCGGGCTTGCTTTTGACGCGTTGAAAGAACGCGGACAATCCGTAGTAGTTATCTTGCGTCCAACGTTCGTAAGGATGGTTATGGCATTTGGCACACTCCATCCGCACTCCCAAAAACAACTGTGCCGTCGCTTCGGTAGCCGACTCGGCGTCCGCATGGGCGCGATAATAGTTGGCGGCGGGATGATGGAACGTACTGCCCTGGGCGGTCAACAGCTGGCGAACGAATTCGTCCATGGGCATGTTGTGCTGAAAAACGTCCACCAACCAGTCGTTGAATTTGAACACCCCTTCGGCGCTCAGCGTCTTTGTTCGCACCCGCAACAAATCGGCCCATTTTTGAGCCCAAAAACTGGCATACTGAGGGGAATCCAGTAATTCGTCGATCAAGCGTTGGCGACGCTGTGGGTCTGCGTCCTCTAAAAACGCTTGGGCCTGATCAAGGGTCGGTGGGACTCCCGTGACGTCCAAATGAACGCGGCGAACAAACTCGTTGTCCGTACAAACCTCCGCCGCTTGTATCTGCATCTGTTGCAGTTTTTTATAGACCAAACTGTCGATGTAATTGGTTTCCGCTGGACTATTCCAGACAAACTCGGGAACGGGCCGCACCATGGTCAACAAGCATGTTTCCAAATGTTCTTCGAACCGGGCCATGATCGCCACATCACCGCGTTTGAGCCCCACGACCAACCCATCGGGTTTGACAATTGCGATGGCGGGATCCGAACTCGTCAATTTGGTCAAATCGGTCACGTCACGCGTTGATCCATCGGAAAAATGAGCCAAGACGAGCAATTGCTGGGTGTGGGCAGGCCAGTTCAGCAAACGCTGTTCGCCGGGCAACACCTCCACTTTGATACACTCGGGGGCATCCGCTGGATCAACAGGGCTGCCCTGGGCAATCCATTCCTTCAGCACCGCGTAGCCGGGGACGTCGCGGTGCAACCGCCGGCCACCGCCGTGGGCGACCTCCATCGTCGGTTTGCGCAACAACAAACTTTGTTCCGGATCATTTGCGTTGGTGCGGCGGCCCAAGGCCTCGCGAATCAATGTCAACTTATCGGCGTCGGGATCATAGGCCTCCAACGACAATCGAAACCCTCCCTTGCCGCTGGGCGTGCCGTGACAACTACCGCTGTTGCAGCCATGTTTAGTAAGTGCGGGAAGCGTCTCAAACATGAACGAGACACGCTGTTCTGCCTCCATGGGGGCTACGTGAACGGGCACGACCGCATGGAAATCGCCGACCGTCACGTCGAACTCCGTATCTCCCTCAGCGACCGGACGCACCAATCCCGCCCCCGATGGCGTCACCCCAGCTACTGCGACATCAGGATTGCGGGGCGTCAACTTCGCGACTCGAGAGAGGTCTCGGTGACCGCCCTGGGCGTCAATGCCCGAAACGATAACACGAACGACCGAGCGGCTTGAATGCAGGTCGATCCGCTGCGGATAAACCGCGATTTCAACGACGCCTGCCGTCGAAATGGCTTCCAGCGGTGGATGGTCAATCGAGCTCTCCGAAGCCCCTAGCTGCCCCGCACCGTTGGCCAAGATCCACGCCGTGATTAACCACAGCCCTGCTCGCTGCCAATGTTGATTTTCGCAATGCACGCTACTTCTCCTCCGTTTTTTCCGGACTCGGTGTTGCCGGTGTCACCCCTATAACCATTGCACCGTCCAGGAATTGCGGCACCCGCATCCCATCAACGCCGCGTGCTTCGATCGCGGGCAACGTGCTAACGACTTGCCGCGGCGAACCCTCGCCGCCGCTGACGCTACCCACGATCTTGACTCGGTGCAATTCGCCTGGGTTCCAAGTCGACGGCAGCTTGGCCTTGAACTCCAGCACGTTGGCGCCTTCGGCGATCACGTTTTGCTCCAACGTCACCCCCTCCAACGCCCCCACTTCAGCGCTCTGCAATGACAATTCGATGGGCCCCTTTTCGCCAGTACGTTTGGCGGTCACCTTGACCACCAGCGTGCCGTTTTGGGCCACGTTGAAAGTATCCCCGTCGGTCGTCAAAGTGAACGCCGGTGGATCCACTTCGATGGCCAATCGATACGCGTAGGCCGCACCGCCACGTTGCTGCAAATCCTCGGCACTCAAGAACACCTTGCCCGCCTTGGTTGCAGCATAAGTCAATTGCGTTCGCTGCGCGCCTTGGCTCGAGCCCTCCGCGAGCATCACTCCCGCTTCCGTCCACAACCGGAGGTAGACGTCCGCGGGCGATCCATAATGTTGCGATTCGGCGGTAACCACCACGCGTTGGCCCTCAGCCGCCGTCCATTGATAGAAATCAACGTCCTGTTCCTGCGCAAATCGACCATACGCAATGCCAGGGACTGGCAACGCAACCGCATGCTCGCGTTCCCCGTTAGGCTCTTGCTCAAGGACCGAGTCGATCGAGGGCTCAGCGGGCATGGTCGTGAATCCAGAGGCATCGTGATCCGCCGGCTTTAGGCTCAGCGTCACTGGGCCACCGCGCGTCCCTGGGCCACCGTCTATCACTGGGCCACCTTGTTCGGAATCGAAACGAGCTCGCAAGTCTGCGCTAGGCTTCAAGATCGAATCATCCGCGTTGACGAAATCCAGCGACGCTAGCGATTCGTTGTCGCTCCCGAGGGGATAAACGCAACGGATCAACGGGAAACGCCCGACGCGCAAGCGATAGCGATAGTCGGCTCCACCACGATGTTGCACGTCCCGCAACGCAAGGAAATAGACTCCTGCCGTCGGAACTCGAAACACAAACCGACTGTCCGCGCCGGAACTTGGTTCATCATCGCTGACGACCAACGGTTCCCCCATCTCATTAAACAGGGTCAACACCGTATCGAGCGGAGATCCAATCCGCTGGGCGACCACTTCAAAGGACAACTCCGTTTCCGCCTTCAGTTCCAAGCGATAGAAATCCGACTTGAACGCATCGCTAGTGCCATCAACGGCAATCGGCCACGCTAAGTCTTGCGCGTTGGCCATCTGGTCATGTACGCCGGACTCGGCAACCGATGGTAGGTCATCGACCATGAACAGATGCCAGGGGCTAACGCCATCCTTCGTGGCGACGCGAATGGCTCCCACCCCCACCGGCTGATCTGCGGCAAGGGTTAACTCACAACGGTATCGCGACGGATCGGTGGGCGTGGGCTCCGCGGTTTCTGCATCCGTTGCAGCTGTGTTGCCAACCGGTTCGGATTTGAGCTCCGTCGGAAAACTGGTCCAAACCTCAGTAATCTCGCCAAGCTCCGTGCCGCGAATTTCGATCGCTCGTGTGCCTCCAGCCGCAATTCCACGAGGCAGGATGTCTTGAATCACCGGAGGAGCGGCGTCAGCGTTGATCGCCATCCATCCACCCGCGAGAATGCAAATGCAACGTCCAGCAATGGCAAAGAAGGAATGCAGCATGGTGGGAACCGGAGGGTCGAAGCAAAGCGACGGGTTTCGAACGCAATGCGGCGGGCGCTAGGCCATGGGTTTGAGAACGCAAGCCAGCGGGACGAAGTATAGACGATAGCTTAGCAGGATGCAAAACCGTCGTTGCTTGCCAGTGCATGGCTGAATTGCAGAATGCGGTAATTTCGCTGTAAAAAGTTGACAAACGCGCCGAGATCTAAGCTAATGCTGCTAACGTCGGTAAACGGTGCCTGGATCGCGGTCGTGCAGCGACGACACGCACCCTCGAGCACTCCAGCGGGTACACTGACGAATGCAAGCGGGTGCACTTGAGCCCGCCGGAAAGCAAAGGGCGTGCGGCAGAGTGCGCATGACGACTTCATAGCCCACGGTTACCCCACTCGCCGCCAACTTAACTCCATCCCACCTAATTCATTTCCCGCCAAGGATCGCAGCCATGAGTCATTCATCCACTCACTGGGGGCATCAAAACGCCTTTGATCATTGGGCCCCACGCGCCCACGAAGGGGTGGTCGCCTACGATCGTCGCGGCATGCTGAAGGCCAGTCTCGCCGGCATGGCTGGATTGAGCGTGCCGAACCTACTCCGCGCCCAAGAGGTTCAAGCGGCGCGCAGTTCAGGCAAGAGCGTGATTCTACTTTGGATGGCTGGCGGGCCGAGCCAGATCGACACTTGGGATCCCAAGCCCGATCGTCCCGTGGAAAATCGGGGTCCGTTCTCCGTCATTCCCACCAAGTTACCGGGCGTAATGTTTTGTGAACACTTGCCGAAACAGGCCGCCATGCTTGATAAGATGACGATCATTCGCAGCGTGGATTGCCGCAAAAGTAACCACGAGCCGAACAAGGTGATGCAGACGGGCAATCTCGATGCGGCCCCGCGAGTGAACCCCGCGGGCGACACGTTTCCGAGTTACGGCTCGGTCATCGCGAAACACCATGGCCCTAACCAAGCGGGATTGCCAGCCTACGCAACGTTTATGAAATCGAAGACTCATGTGGCGTTTGCCGGATCGTTGGGACGTGAATATGACCCGTTTATCGCCGATAGTGCAGCCAAACTGCCCATCTACACCAACGTCGGTGTCGACACCGGCAAGTTAACCGACGCCGATTTATTCAAAACACCGTTAGGAGTCACCCCTGAACGCATCGAATCACGACGAAGTTTGTTACAAAGCCTCGACCGAATGGCCAGCCGAGTCGAACCGGCGATGGATGCGATGGACAAATATCAGCAGAAGGCAGTGGAGATGCTGCTCGGGTCGCGTGCTCGATCGGCCTTCGACATTTCCGCCGAACCTGAGTCGGTGCGTGAGCGTTACGGTAAACATCTATGGTGCCAACAAGCACTGTTAGCAAGGCGAATGGTCGAAGCGGGCGTGGCGTTTGTAACCCTCGACTTGAGCTACCACGGGGCCTCGGGCACCTGGGACAATCATGGCGACAATATTCCACCCTACGGCGGCATCTCCAAAGGTTTGAAGCCACTGCTCCCGTTGTTCGATCATCTGTTGACCACACTGGTCAGCGATCTCGAGGAGCGTGGTTTGCTCGACAAGGTACTGATCGTCGCGATGGGCGAATTCGGTCGAACGCCTCAAATTGGCACCCAGGGAAGCACCGATGGACGCAACCATTGGCCCTACGTAATGTCGATGACGATGGCCGGCGGCGGTTTGCGACATGGCCAAGTGATTGGCTCGACCGAAAAGGATGGCGGACAGATTGCGGATCGTCCGGTCAGCCCCGGAGACCTTGCCGCGACGATCTACAAATTCATGGGCGTCCCCTTGGACACCATGTATAACGATATCAACGGCCGGCCGTTTGGCATCGTACGCGATGGCAAACCGATCCATGAGTTATTTGGCTAACGCGTCGTCCAGATCGTGAGGTTGCTACTTTGGCAAATTCGGGTCGGCACGGTCGGATTGCAAGAACTGCGAGATGCCCGCTCCCATCGAAGCACCGATTTCCCGGTAACCCTCGGGCGTGCTGTGCGCGGTATTCCAGGGCGATTCGAGACACACCGCCACCGTGCGATCATCACCATGCTCGGTCACCCACGTGGCCGACATTTGTCGCCACAAGGGATGATAGTTTGGCCCGGTGCTTTGGGTTTTTCGGTCCAATGGAATCGGAGCTTCCCAAGCGGATTGGATCACGTCGAGCAATCGGTTCTGCCGTTGCGTGCGAGAGGGGGTCATGACCTGATCTGGGGCCACGTAAAAGTAGGCCGCTTTATTTCCCGGGCCGGGGTTATGGAAATCAACAAAGATCCCCATTCGCTGTTGAGAGCTCCATGATCGGATTCGATCTTGAACCGCAGCGACCTCAGGATAATAGGGTGTCTTGGACCAATCGCGATTGTGATCCTGCGGCGTCGACTCTTTGCCCCCATCACCGGTCGCCGTGCGATCCACGTCCATGATGGGGACGATGAAGGTGAGCGCGTTGTGACGTAGCCAGACGGCATCCTCAGCATCGCCAAGCACCCAATCGATGACTCCGCGTGTCACCCAACTCGACCCGCTCTCCCAGGCGTGCTGCCGCGCTTGCAACCAGACGACGGGCCGGCCCTCGACGGGAATGTCTCCTGAGGCAATTCGAATGCCTCGCACGAACCGCCCTTCGTGTGTCTTGGCCAACTCAAACGTTTCTACAAACGAATGCGTTTCCGCAGCCGTTTGCAGCCATTGATCGGTCATCTCCGGCGTCGCCATGGGGCCCCAAGCGATCCACATTTCCGGGCCGGTTGCATTGAACGAATAAGTGATCCCACCGTGCTCACGCTTTCCGGCTGGGGACTGCTGCCAATGCTCTCGATCAGTCGATAATGCGGCGCGATCGGGCAATGCCCAACCTGCATAAAGGGGTTTTCCTCCTCCGGGACGTCCACTCGGTATTTTCTCGGTCGAGCCCACCACGGTGACCTTCAATGGCTGACCTTCACGAAGTCCGATCGCCCGAAAGCACCACCATGCCGGCCAACCACGAACCGGATCCCCCGCGGGCATGATCCTCACCGACGCGGAGCTCGAATCGAGTTTGATCACGGTGGCGGAACCGCCTGAAAAGCGGGTTTCGATTGCGAACGTTGCAGTCGCATCGTTAGGCGAATCGGCACTTACCGAATTCGATAACAACGTGATCATGCCGACGGCGATGAGTGATTTCAGTTTGCACATGACTGAGGATCTTCGAAGTGGAATGGGATTCGCCGAAACGACGCTGCATCAAGGCTGGGGGCGCGTCATTATACGCCCTGCGCCCCTCGCATGGGTTCCATCCCTTTGTTCGCCCCAAGCCGAAATCCGAGAGATCCTATGGAGGATTGCTCGCACTCGTCAAAGACCAACGTCTAGCTATGACCGCATGGTCTATTTGCGTCGCGATGCGAGTCGACGTGGAATCGCCGCAACATCGTCAAAGAAGGTATACAAGACAGGGATGGCAATCAGCGTGAGCACCAACGACAACGTTTGTCCTCCCGCAGCCAGAACGGCGATGGAGCGGCGCTCCTCCGCGCCAGGCCCCGTCGCGATCAGCAATGGCAACAAACCGGCAACAAAGGACAAGGTCGTCATCAAGATCGGACGCAACCGGTCACGGTTCGCTTGCATGATTGCGTCGTGTCGCTCGATCCCTTGTGAACGCAAGGCATTGGTATGGTCCACTTGCAAAATCGCCGCCTTCTTCACCACCCCAAACAATACCAAAATGCCCAGCGCCGAATACAGGTTTAACGTTTCGCCGCCCCAATACAAACTTAGCAAACCGAAGGGGACCGCTAACGGCAACGACAACAGAATGATAAGCGGGTAGACCATGTTCTCGTATTGTGCAGCTAATACGATGTACATGAACACGAAGGACATCAAAAAGGTCCAGCCGAAATCGGCGATCGTTCGGTCCAGTTCACGACCACCGCCGAGAGCCTCGCCACTGAACCCCATCGGCATCCCGATCTCCTGAGCGGCTTGCTTGATCGCTTCGGTACGATCTGCTAACGCGTAACCCGCCGCCACGTTGGCACGGACCGAAACCATCCGTTGGCGATTCAGTCGATCGATTCGTGACGCCGCCTTGTTGAAGGTAAAATCAACCACGTTGTCGATTCGTGTCAACGCATTTGAATTGGCCGTCCCCACCAACGTTTCAGAGGCGTCGTTCGCATTTGTTTGGGCCGCCGGATTGGTTCGTACGTACAATTGCGAGATCGAAGGCACATCGTTGCGGTCCATGCCGATCAAACGCAATTCAACGTCGTAAGCGTCGCCCGCCGAGCGATCCAGGTAACGTGACACTCGGTCGTCTCCTCCCACGGCAACCTGTAACGTGTCAGCGATCTCACGAATCTCAACGCCCAGCGCCGCGGCGCGTTCGCGATCAATCGAGACCAACAACTCCGGATTGTCGATTTGCAATGTCGAATAAACATCGACAATCCCCGGGATCGTCTGTGCCTTCTTGCGCAACTTCTCACTGAAGACTAACAATTGATCGGCGTCGGGACCGGTGATGGCAAAGTCAATGTCGACCGGGGCCCCTTGGCGTAGTGACGTCAGATTTCGAACGGAAACTCGAACATCGCTCAATGCCTTCAATCGTTTGCGGACCTCCCCCATCTTGTCTCGTTGGCTAAAATTGCCGCGAAAGGCTGCCCCAGGATCACCGGCAAGCAGCCCCTGCCACCATCGTGAAAGCGAAAATGTCCGCTCACGACTATCGATCAAGCGTACGTAGATCTGGGCTCGATTGACGTCGCCATAGCCACCCGTTCCCACCGAGGCCAAGACGGTTTCGATTCCATCGACACTCTGTAGGATTGCTTCGGCGCGATCGATCGTCTCTCGCATCGACAACAAGCTCGCCCCGGGTTTGGCTTCGGTGCGAATCTCAAACTCCGACTCGTCGACGTTGAGCGGCACATAATCACGGCGAACCCATTGGCTAAGCGGAACATTCGACGCGATCACCAACACGACCACCGCCAACACGAGCCAACGAAACCGCAGCGCCAAGGCGAGCAACGATAAATAGGCGTTCTCGATCATTCCGTACAGCCCGCGACGCGAATTCGGCGTCGGCTTTCCTTTGCCATCGGCCTTGTCGATCCGGCGGAGCAATTTGCTACACATCATCGGAGTGAGTGAAAAACTGATCAACATCGAAACCAAAATTGCGACCGTTGCCGTCACCCCGAACTCGAATAACAACCGCCCGGTCACACTCGATAGAAACGAGACCGGCAAGAAGACGATGACGAGTGACAACGTCGTCGCGAGCACAGCCAAGCCAATCTCTTTGGTTCCTTTGACAGCCGCCTCGGACGGCTCCATCCCCTTTTCTTCGATACAGTGAAAGACATTTTCGAGCACCACGATCGCATCATCGATGACAACGCCCACCATCAAGACCAGCGCCAACATGGTGACGTTATTGAGCGTGAACCCGAACCATTTCATGAATGCAAACGTGGCAATGATCGACGCGGGGATCGCGACCGAGGCAATGATCGTCGAACGCCACGAACGCATGAATAACAGCACGGTCAAACAGGCCAGGATGCTGCCTGAGATCAAATGTCGCTCGATTTCATGCAATGCCTCGACGATGTACCGCGATTGATCTTGGATAATCTCGACATGCACGTCGTCGGGAAGCAAGGCTTCACATCGGGGAAGCAATGACTTCACGCCGTCAATCACCGCAACGGTGTTTTGCCCACTTTGGCGTTGAACCTGCAACACCACCGCGGGGCTGCCGTTGAGCCGCGCGAGTGTCCGGACCTCTTTGGTCGCATCGTTCGCGGCCCCAAGATCGCTGAGCCGAACCGCGGTCTCGCCCACGGTGGCAACCACCAGATCGGAAAAACCACTCGAGTCCGCAACACGGCCGAGGGTGCGTAGCGAACGCTCTCGCAGTCCCTCGTCCATCCGCCCGCCGGGCACCTCCGCATTTTGCCGCGCTAAGGCGTCACGAACCTGCAGAATGGAAATCCCATAGGCGGCCAACCGTCGCGCGTCCACGTCGACTTGAATCGCTCGGTCCGCTGCCCCGGCGATCTGGACCTGCCCCACCCCACGTGAAGATTCGATCACATTTTTGACATAGCGATCGGCCAACACAAACAGCTCTCGCGGAGACCGTGGCCCCGAGACCGCGAGCGTCATGATCGGCGACGAATCAAGGTCCTGTTTTTGGATGATCGGTGGGTCGATGCCCGGTGGCAATCGATTGACGACGCTCGCGACCGCATCGCGGACGTCTTGGATCGCCGCATCAATGTCGCGATCCAGTTGCACGGTGATGATAACGAAGGAGCGTCCATCCGCAGAAATCGACCTAAGTTCGTCGATCCCGGCGACGGTCGCGACCGCGTCCTCCAACACCGAACTGACCTCCGACTCGACCTCTTCGGCTGCGGCCCCCACATACGTGGTCCGAATAAAGATCTGCGGTAAGTCCAGGTTTGGAAACCGGTCGACGCCAAGCTGCGGAAACGCAACGATGCCCGCCACGACAAAAGCCGTGACCAACATCAAAGCAAACACGGGGCGTTTTACGCAAACTTCAGCAAGCCAATACACGGTGGCGGTATCCTAGGAGGAGCGAAGGCTCGGGGCCGTCACAGATCGTGGGGGAATTTCAAAGCAATAGCGAATCGCGGACTTCACGAAGTCAGTTCGCTCCGAGGGGAGCCGTGATGGATGAATCGGCCAACGCCGGATCTAAGATCGGATTGACCTTGGCGACACGCCCTTCCGCGGCGTCTCGCAAAATCACATCACCGAGCTCCAAGCCCTGAACGATCTCTAAGCCCTGTTCACGTCGTGTCCCGATTCGCACCTCTTGCTCGACGCTCATGCCATCGACCACTTTCCATGCCTTCACCGCGCCGGCAAACTCAGTGATCGCCGATTCCGGCACCACTAAGGCTTCTGCATCAGGTTGGATCACGACCTCGGCTTCGGCGAACAAACCCGCGCGGAGCGATTGATCTTCGTTGTCAATCAACGCTTCGAAGCTCAGCGCGCGGCTACGTTGATCCAAGGCAGGGCTCACACGCGTGACGTGTGCCTTGCGAGGCTCGGCAACCGATTCGATTTGTAGTTGAATTGCTTGACCGACCTGCACGGATTGGGCGTATCGTTCAGGAACCGTGCCGCGAAATCGCAGCGGATGGGTACGAACGACGACCGCGACCGCTTGACCGACCGACAAATACGTTCCTGGCGCCACTTGACGGTTCAAAACAAATCCGTCCAACGGAGCCGGGATAACGGCGTCTTTCAATCGCTCGCGTGCCACGGCGAGCTCCACTTGGCGAAGCTCGATTAAGGCGATTTTTTCACGCACGCCGTTGACCGCCGAAGCGTAACGTGCTTCGGCAACACGTTCGGCTGCGGCAGCAAGATCGTACTCGCCTTGCGACATCGCGTTCTGTTTTTGCAACGATGCGATTCGCTCAAGGCTACTTTGCGTTTCTTTCCAAAGTGCCCGCTCCTGACGCACGGGGGGCGCGTTTTCAGGATCGAGTTTCTCGATCGGATCCCCCGCTCGCAACCCCACCGACGATCTCGCTTGTAACAGCTGAGCTTCCGCCTGTTGAACCTCCAATAGAAAATCTTCTTGGTCCAGGGTTACCAACGGATCACCGGCCTTGACGGCGTCTCCGACGTCTCCATGAACCTCCGCTACCCGACCGGCAACTTTGGCGCCGACGACCGATTGCTCATCTGCGTACAGACTGCCTTGACTGCGGACGGTTTTAGGCCATCGCGTCATCTGCAACGCAACCACATGCGCTTCGATGGTTTCCACCGCCTTGGCTTGACGTTCGACACTCTGCTCCTTCGGCGAGCCACAGCCGGCACATAGGAACACGCATATCACCGGTAGTGCAAGGAATCGCATGGGCATCAAGCCACCAAGTGGGAAGGGACACGGCAGGAAGGGGCAGGAACCTTCGCAAAGTTCCTGGGGGGGGGAGTCTCGCTTGCGATGCAGCATTATAGTCAAGAATCCTCCCTTGGAAACGTTGCGGCGGCAAAGAAACTTTCCCTGAGCGTTTCCGCTAACGCAGGCCCCGCGAGTCGAAGCCGAGCGGCCATGAAGCTGATACCCGAACGGTTCATCCAGACACTTCCCTCCTGCGTGCTCGTCCCTCCTGCTTACTCGTCGCCCCTTTTCAGCTCACGCCGATTCAAGCTTAAAAGCGTGCCGCGGCTTGAGCGGGACTCTCTCCATCCAGCTTGCTTCTGTGTACGGATGGCATTGTGCCCGCGTCGCCATGCTTTTTGCCCGGCAAGGCGACCAAGCGCTCAGAAAACGCCTGTGCATTGATAGGTTGCTGCGTTAAAACGATGCGAATGAAGACGGTTCGAAAGTTGGTTCGTCGTTCGCATTCCGCTTGCTCACCGCACCGCGATCGTGGGAGCCGCGGAATCCGTTTGCAAAGCAAAAGAATCGCGAATTGATTTATGTTCAACCGTTCGCCACTCCGTCATTGTCGCAATCATTCACGAAAGCACCGCCATGGGCAGAAGTTTTGAAGTCCGCAAAGTATCGATGGCCAAAACGGCCGCACAAAAAACCAAGGTCTACTCAAAGTACGGCAAACAGATCTACGTGATGGCGAAGAACGGCGGGGCACCGGCCGCAAATTCGGCATTGCGCAGTCTGATCGAGAAAGCCAAACGCGACCAAGTGCCCGCACATGTGATCGAAAAGGCTCTCGACAAAGCCAACGGTGTCGGGGGCGAGGATTACGTGGCGGCTCGCTACGAAGGATTCGGACCGGGAGGATCTTCGTTTATTATCGATTGCTTGACGGACAACAACAATCGCACCATCACGGACGTTCGAAATTGCTTTACCAAGACAGGCTCGAAGTTTGGCGCCCCCGGATCGGTCGCCCACGCATTTGAGCACTTGGCAATCCTCGCCTTCAAAGGCGAGAACACCGATCAAGTCCTCGAAGCGTTATTGTCCGCCGACGTCGACGTCACCGATGTGGAATGCGAAAACGGGCAAGTGACCGTATTTGCTCCTTCCACTGAGTTTGCCAAGGCGAAACAAGCATTGTTGGATACATTCCCAGACACCGAAATCGAAGTCGAGGAAATCAGCTTTATCCCACAAACGCGTACGGAGATTAGCTCCGACGATATGCCGATGTTCGACAAATTTGTCAACATGCTCAATGAATGTGATGACGTCCAGGAGATCTATCACAACGCGACGCTGCCAAGCTAACCACTTGCAAACGAGCCACGAAACGAGCCACTACAAGATTGCCGATGCTCACTCTGGGACGCTCGGGTTCGGGAAATCAAGCTTGATTGCCCCTCCCCCTCGTTGATTACGGTCTACGATAAGGGAGGCGGCTCCCTGCGCACGGCCGTTTGGGCCCATCCGCTCGTCCCCCTAAAAATGGCTCGTGCCCTAAGAAAGCCTCGGGCCCTAAGCAAGTCGTTCATTAAAAAAGCGTACCTTTCGAAGGTCGGATGTTGCGGACTCCCCAAAGGACCATGGCTGCGGAGCCCTTGATCTGGCGTCCGTTCCCAACTCGATGATTGAGTAGGTTAGCATGAATACGGTCTCAAAACGCGTCCTGCTCACGGGCGCAAGCGGTTATATCGGAGGCCGGTTACTTCCCCTGATCGAAGCGCGTGGCGTGAAGGTTCGCTGTCTTGCCCGCCGCCCCGAACATCTCCAATCACGCCTCGGTGCTGGCACCGAGGTCGTTGCCGGCGATGTGCTTGATGCCCCATCGCTGGACGGCGCCTTCGCGGGAGTCGACACCGCTTTCTATCTGATCCATTCGATGGGGTCGAGTGGATCATTCGAGGACCAAGACCGAGTGGCCGCCCGCAATTTCGCGGATGCGGCAAAGCGAGCCGGAGTCACCCGCATTGTGTATCTCGGAGGACTTGGTGAAGACAACGATGCACTCTCCGCCCATCTACGTAGCCGCCATGAAGTCGGCGAGGTCCTGCGTCAATCGGGATGTCAGGTGATCGAATTTCGCGCCTCGATCGTGATCGGCTCGGGAAGTCTTTCATTCGAGTTAGTCCGGGCGTTAGTGCAACGGTTGCCAATGATGATCTGTCCAAAATGGGTACGCGTGCAAGCTCAGCCGATCGCGATTGAAGATCTATTGCAATACCTGATCGCAGCGATCGATTTTCCTGGTTCGCAAAGTCGCACCTTTGAAATCGGCGGGCCCGACCAAGTCAGCTACGGCGAGATCATGAAAGAGTACGCACGGCAACGTGGGCTACGCCGCATCTTCATTTCCGTCCCCCTGCTAACGCCTCGGCTATCGAGTTTATGGCTCGGTTTGGTCACGCCAGTTTACGCTCGCATTGGCCGCAAGCTGATCGATAGCATGAAGAATCCCACGGTGGTCAAAGACGCCGCCGTACTCACGGAATTCCCAATCCAACCGCGTGGTTTGGCGGAGGCGATCCGTCGCGCACTGGGTAACGAAGATCACGATTTCGCTCAAACGCGTTGGTCCGATGCCCTCTCCTCTTCACGCGGGATGATGGCTTGGGGCGGCGTCCGATTTGGCAGCCGAATCATTGACTCTCGCACGGCATGGGTCGCGGTCCCACCCGCCCGGGCGTTTGCTCCGATCCGTAAAATCGGAGGCTCTCAAGGTTGGTATTACGCCAACTTCTTATGGACGATCCGCGGCTGGATGGATCTGGTGTGGGGAGGGATCGGACGCCGTCGAGCACGCCGCGATCCCGAGCATCTGCACGTTGGCGATGTCCTCGATTGGTGGCGGGTGGAAGCTTACGAGCCCAACCAACGTTTAAGGTTGTTAGCGGAGATGAAGGTCCCCGGCCGCGCCTGGCTCGAATTTGAAGTCCAACCGTGCAACGAGGGGACGACGATTCGGCAAACGGCGATCTTCGATCCCGTTGGGGTCATGGGACTTGTTTATTGGTATGGAATCTATCCGCTGCACGCCTTGGTGTTCCGCGGCATGCTACGCAACATCGCGATTGCCGCGGAGCGTCAAGCCGACCTCGAGAACGAATCCTCGCCCTAACGGCCCAAAAGGGGCGTTGGCTCATCGGGGGCACCGTTGATAATGCGTGAGACACGTTTTCTCGCTGAGCGACGGCGTCGCATGCAAACTGGCACGCCAGCTTGTATGATAGGCGGCTTGCCTCTCTCGCCCGAGTTCTCCCTCATTCGCAGAGTTCAACATGAAGTCACGTTCATCGCTTGCCCCCAACGTGCCCGCCAATCCGAGCGTCAATCCGAGCGTCCAACACAAGGTCGCCCCGAAAAAGCTCGCCCGACGTCAATTTTTGAAACAGGCCACCGCGACAACGGTCGCCACCGCAGGCGTGTTTGGATGTCCCGCGATTCTGCGGAGTGCTTCACCCAACTCCATGCTACAGGTCGCCAGCATCGGAGTGGGCGGAATGGGCCGTGCTACGATGAACAGCGTGGCCTCGCATCCCAAAGCGAAAATCACCGCACTCTGCGACGTGGACGCGAACTATCTCGATCAAGCGAGCAAAACCCACTCGGACGCATCGCGACACAAGGATTGGCGGGAAATGTTGGCCGAGCACGCTGACAAATTTGACGCAGTCACGATTGGGACCCCCGATCACATGCACGCCGCTCCGGCCGTAACGGCGATTCGTGCCAACAAGCATGTCTATCTGCAAAAGCCAATGGCCACCACATTGCACGAATGCCGTGTAATCACCAACGAAGCGGCAAAGGCCGGTGTGACCACTCAACTGGGAAACCAAGGTCGCTCGAGTATCGAAAGCCGGCTGACGGTCGATCTGATTCGTAGCGGTGTGATTGGCAAGATCAAGGAGGTCATCTTGTGGGAGAACAAGCCTCTGAGTTGGTGGCCCAAGAATACCGACATCGACGGTCCCGGTGATGCGGTTCCCGCTCACTTGGACTGGGACTTGTGGCTCGGCGTGCAACAGCCCCGCCCCTATTTCAAAAACACCTATCATCCCCAAACTTGGCGTGCCTGGTACGGATTTGGCGTCGGTGAAATGGGAGACATGGGATGCCACCATTTCGACATCAGCTTTGATGCCTTGAGATTGACCGCGCCTCTTCGCGTGCGTCAACTGACGCCCGGAAGCAGCGGCCCGCTGTGGGGCAAACAACGGCAGGTCGAGCTGGTCTTTCCCGGCAGCGATATGACCGCCCGTGATACCGTCAAATTGACATGGCACGACGGCGATCTTCGGCCCGATGCAAGCCGCATCACTTTGCCCAAAGGTGTCGACGAGTTACCCGAGTCGGGCACCTTTTGGGTCGGTGAAACGGGCTCAATTTACAAAAATTATCGCAGGGGAAATCCCGTCGTCTTACCGGAATCGAAATTGTCCGCCGACAAATATCCCAGCGGTTTTGCCAAACAGAATCACTACCACGACTGGGTCGATGGAGTCGTCGAAGGCCGCAAGCCTTGCGGCGACTTCAACCACGGCGGTCCGCTCACCGAATCGATCCTGGTCGGCGCGATGGCGGATCGCGTGAGTGGTGAATGGCTCGATTGGGATACGAAAACACAAACCTTTACCAATAGCCCCGCAGCCAACGCGTTGGTGCGACGCGAGTACCGCGACGGATGGAAGGTCGAAGGTCTCGGCTAACCCGCGACGGACAAGAGGCGGCGGCGCCCTTGCACTTGAGCAAACCGATTCCGCCAATCACCGTGATCACAAGCATCCGATCCGGCTCCGTGGCATCATGCCACGGAGCGTGAACGTCGCTGGTGGCCCCATCCCCAGTCGCTGTATGTCCCTTCATTCCCGCAAGAAAAATAAAAATGCTGACAATCTTGAACAAGCATCAACCGCTTCGCACAATCCTGCTCAGTTGGATGGTGCTCGTGGCGGGCATCGCTGCGGCCCAAGAGCGTCCCGCATGGCCCTATTCGCCCAAGTGGTTGCAACCGTTCTGGTTGGACGACGTCATGGAGGGAGAGTCGGTCTTGTTCATTCGCGATTCCGCGAGCGAAGCCGCTCGCGGATCGGTCTTGTTTCCGATCCAGGAGATCGTTTCAGTGCGTAGCTCGTCGGGCGAGACGACCTATGAACAGGGAATCGATTATCGTTTCGAGCCCGGATCCCGCGAGATTATCATTCCCGTTGGATCCCGAATTGTAACGACGCCCTCTTCGGAGTTGCGACGCCCTGCGAATTCTCAGCGGCATCGACTGACGCATCGCGATGGCAACGGGGAGATCCTGTTCGGCGCGACTCTCGAATATCACCAAATGCAGACGCAGGTGACTTATAAAAAGGCAAATAACGAATGGCCGGTGCCGATGGCGACGTTCGATCGAGCCGCGCTGCCGGTGACACTGAAGAAGCTAAGCAATCGCGAGCCGGTATCGATCGTGTTGTTGGGAGACAGTATTTCGACCGGCTGCAATGCATCGGCCTGGGGTAACGGGGCTCCCTTTCACCCCGCCTACCAAGACTTGCTCGTGCAACATCTAGAGGCACATTACGACACGCAGGTGACGTTGACGAATTTATCCGTGGGAGGAACTTCGACTCCCTGGGGAATTTCAAAGATCGAGGAAGTGGCGAAGCACAAGCCGGACCTCGTGATTTTGGCGTTTGGCATGAATGATTCCGCCGGTCACTCCGCCCAGACCTACGGCAAGAACACCGCGACGATGATTGCCAACACGCGCACCTTGCTGCCCAAGGCCGAGTTCATCTTGGTCGCGTCGATGCTGGGAAACCGCGATTGGATCACGCTGAACCACGACGTTTTTCCGCACTACCGAGACGAATTGGCGGCACTTTGTGCCCCCGGCATTGCTTTGGCGGATATGACCAGCGTTTGGAATGAGTTTTTAAAACGCAAGCAGGATGCCGATCTGACCGGCAACGGGGTCAATCATCCCAACGACTTTGGCCATCGCGTCTACGCTCAAGTCCTGTCGACCTTGTTGATCGATCCGCAATAACACTTCCGCCTCCAACGCTCCCTTTACCCTCCCCACGCGAAGCCCTCGCCTCATCGAGGCCGCTAGCCCGTTTGCTCACCTCATTCCCACCACGATCCAGAGGATTCATTCAAGATGTTCCATCGTCGCCAATTCATCGCATCCGTTGCGGGAGCTTCCGCATTGTCGCTGAGCCCAGGCCGTTTGTTTGCCGAAGCGAACACGACACGTGACCCGATGGGCGATTTAACGACGCGTTTGAATCCGAAGATCGAGAAATCACGTGAGGTAGCCCTTGGCATCCTGAAGCCTTCCGCCGCCGAACTCGAGCGAGGTTTGAAACTACACTCCGAATCGATTGTCTTTGATTCTTACGGTTTCGGACCGCGGGCCGCGATCGACGGTGATGCGATGGCCGCCGCCGTTGCGGACGGCGCGTCGGCCGTCGAACTAAAAGATCTGCATGAAGAAATGACGATGACCCGGTTCGCAACCGACCCAGTACAGGAGCAAGAATTCCGCGATGCTTGGCGTGCCTCGGGAGTGACCTGCGTTTTCAACAACGCCGGCGAAGAAGGACAAGACCCGCTGCGTTTGATCAAACGATTGGCTCGCCACACCTACACCACTGATCTGATGAAGGGTTTTGTTTTTAAAGCGGCGACACCGCGCGATGTGGAAACCGCCAAACAGCAAGGCCAACACTGTTTCTATTTGACCGGCAACGGCGTCCCCTTGGCCCAGCAATGGTTGTCGGTCGAAGAAGAACTTCGCTACCTCCGCGTGTTCTATCAACTCGGCATCCGGATGATGCACTTGACGTACCAACGTCGCAATATGATCGGGGACGGTTGCGGTGAAAAAACCGACGCCGGGCTGAGCGATTTCGGGCACCGCGCGATTGCCGAGATGAACCGCATTGGGATCATCCCCGACTGCGCTCATAGCGGCTGGAAAACAAGTCTAGAAGCCGCCCAAACCTCTTCGCGTCCGATGGTGGCTAGCCACTCCACCTGTGCTGCTGTCCATAACCATTTTCGTAGCAAACCCGATAATGTGATCAAAGCCATTGTCGAGTCGGGGGGCTTTATCGGAATTTGCTGTATCCCTCGCTATTTGGGGGGCAGTGGGGATATCTCCGCGTTACTGGATCATATTGATTACGCGATCAAGAAATTTGGTCCTGATTCGGTCGCGATCGGTACCGATGTCGCCTACATGTCGCAACTCTCGGGGGTCGAGCAAGCCAAGGTTCCCAAGCGTTCCAAACAACGCGCGACGTTCCAAACGCTGTGGCCCAAAGATAATTTCAAGACGACCGGTCAAATGAATGAAAGCATTGCGTGGACCAATTGGCCGCTCTTCACTGTCGGGTTAGTTCAACGCGGTCACAGCGACGACGTTATTCGCAAGGTGATTGGTGGAAATGTCATGCGTGTTATCGACGCATCCATGTGAATTTTGGTATATGATGAACACCCCGCCTGCATTTTCGTCCACCTGCCCCCACCTAGAATATGCACATTCACCGCACCGTTGCTTTGCTGTATGCGTTCATTGTGCTGATCCCGTTGACGGGATTTGCCGCCGAATCGCTGACATTTGAAAAGGATGTCCGCCCGATTATGAAAGCACATTGCTTCCATTGTCACGGCGAAAGTGGTGTTAAAGAGGGGATGCTCGATGTACGTTTACGGCACTGGATTCTAGCAGGGGGGGATTCGGGCGAAGCGATCCAGCCTGGCGAGCCCGACGAATCGCTGTTGTTCGAACGGGTGGTTTCAGGCGACATGCCGCCCGGCGACAAGAATCTTTCGGACGCCGATATTGCGACGCTGCGTGAATGGATCGTTCAAGGTGCGAAAACGGCTCGCGACGAACCGGAGTCGCTGGACGATGGCGATTACATCACCGAAGAAGAACGAGACTTTTGGTCTTTTCAACCCATTGTGCGGCCCGACGTCCCGCAGTTCGAAAACCAGACGGTCGACAACCCGATCGACGCGTTTATCCTCAAGCGACTTAAACAAGAGGGGCTTTCGTTTTCGGCGACCGCGGATCGTTACACCTTGATTCGCCGTTTGACGTTTGATCTTTGGGGGTTACCTCCAGAGCCTGAGATGGTCGATCAGTTCATTCACGATCCCAGTCCGGACGCCTACGCGAATCTGGTTGATCGACTACTTTCATCGCCCCGCTATGGCGAGCGTTGGGGCCGACATTGGTTGGACGTCGCTGGCTATGCGGATTCCGATGGGTACACGAACCGCGACATCGAGCGTGAATTCGCCTACTTCTATCGTGACTACGTGATCGATAGCTTCAACGATGACAAACCATTGGACCAATTTGTTCGCGAACAATTGGCTGGCGATGAATTGGATGCGGAAGCGGGTGGCTCGGACTCGATGACGCCGGAGCGGATGGCTCGACTAGCGGCAACCGGTTTTCTACGGATGGCTGCCGACGGTACCGGCAGCGGTGGAATCGACCGCGACCTTGCCGTGAACACCACGATTGCCGATACGATCGACATTGTCTCGACCTCCTTATTGGGACTAACGGTGGGTTGTGCTCGTTGTCACGATCACCGTCATGATCCGATTAGCCAAGCGGACTACCATCGTTTTCGCGCCATCTTTGACCCGGCGCTCGATTGGAAAAAGTGGAAAGCGCCAATGCAGCGTCGGGTATCCATGTACACCGACGAGGACAAGCGACTACGCGCTGCGGTCGAAGAACGAGCGAAAGAAGCCACCGCTGCACGTAACCAACGCCAACAAGAACACATCGACCGCACGTTGTACGAAGAGTTGTTGGTCGTTCCGGATGAGGTGCGAGAGCAGTTAAAGGCTGCCTACCAAACCGAGAAAGCCAAGCGGACGCCTGAGCAAATTGCGTTATTGGAAGAGTATCCAAGCGTTGGCAACATCACCCCCGGTTCACTCTATCTGTACGCCCAACAACGTGCCCGCCGCGCTGGCGACATTGAAAAGGCCGCTGCCGAACGCGAATCGCGTTACATTGCCGAAGCGCAACAGCAGCAACTCGCCAAAGTGCCCGCCGAGAAACGCGGCGCCGTAGAAGCATTGATCGCGGTTGCCCCCGAATCGCGGACCGAAGCTCAGCAAGCGTTAGCGGCTGAGTATCCCGAGGTGTTTGTGACGGCCGAATCGCTTGCCACGATCAATGCGGAGCGATTTGCTGAACTCAAACGCTACCGTGACGCCGCGGCGATCTGTCGAGCCACGGACGCGAAAACCGAACTCGCCGAGATGCAGGCCGGGATTGTGGAAATTCGCAGTACTGCCCCTAAGGAAAAATTCCTAAGGGTGCTCACCGAGCCTGCCAACCACACCCCGGACTCCCATTTGTTCATTCGCGGAGACCACAAACAACTCGGTCAAAAACTCCCCCCTGATGAATTGACCGTACTGAAGTCATTCACCCCGGTGAAAATCGAAGTGAATGATCCGAACCGGCCCACCACCGGTCGGCGACTGGCGTACGCTCGTCATTTGACCAACGGCAAACACCCGTTGTTGGCTCGAGTTCTAATGAATCGCGTTTGGCTTCATCATTTTGGTCACGGGATTGTGGATACGCCCGGTGATTTTGGCTACTTGGGCGCCAAGCCGACTCACCCGGAATTGTTGGATTGGCTAGCCGATGAATTAATGCGAGGTGGATGGAGTCTCAAGCGGATGCACCGCATGATCCTATTGACGACCACTTACACCCAAGATTCGCTGCGCAGCGAGGAACTGGACCGCATCGACCCCGACAACCGGCTGTACGCACGCATGTCGATTCGTCGATTAGAATCCGAGGCGATCCGCGACGCGGTACTGTTAGCCAGTGGCGTGATGACGGATACCCTGCACGGTCCCCCGGTTCCGGTCAAAGAGGACGCCGTTGGCCAAATCGTGCTCGGCGAACAAAAACTTGACGGGGAACGCAAGCCGACCGGAGAAGACAAGGACTTCGAAGGGCTCTCGCGACGCAGCATTTACGTCCAAGTGCGTCGGAGCCGACCGTTGGCAGTATTGGAAGCGTTCGACATCGCCACCGTGGCTCCGAATTGCACGCAGCGTAATTTTTCCAATGTCGCGCCCCAATCGCTGCTGATGATGAACAGTCAATTTGCGATCGAACACGCCGAGAAACTGGCTGACCGCTTGATCCAAGCCGATAGCGAAGTTTCGCAACAGCTGTCGCTGGCTTGGAAACACTGTTTCGGAAAAACGATCGAGAATTCCGTTCTCGTCGAATTGATGGAGTTTGTCGATCAACAAACTTCCGTGTTTCGCGCACGCGATGCGAAATTGGCTCCCGAAGCCGCCCATCGGCTCGCCTTGGCCACCGCGTGCCAAGCGATGTTTAGTTCCAATGAGTTTCTGTACGTTGATTAACTGCGTCGCTTTGGATAAGAACCGACCGCGACGTTTTAAATAGCAGCCTACTCCATGCTCGCGCCAACTGAGCGCCACCCCAATGAGACACGAGCGATGAAAAACAACCTCACCGGCGAACGTTCCACCCGACGCCACTTCCTGGCTTCATCAATGATGCGGGGTGGGCCACTCGCATTGGCCTGTATGATGGCGCAACAAGCCGATGCAGAGCCTAAAAAGCCGTTGATGGGAACGGTCGGCTTCGACACCAAACCCAAAACGCCACCGCATGCTCCTCGAGCGACTGCCATGATCTCGATGTTCATGCAGGGTGGTCCTAGCGCGATGGATCTGTTGGATCCCAAACCGCTGCTAAACAAAATGCACCTGCAGAAGTTTCCCGGCAAAATCAAGTACGACAACGCCGCTCAGGCGAGTTCCAAGATTTTTGGTTCACCGTGGAAGTTCAAGAAATATGGCGAACATGGAACCGATGTTTCCGAATTGTTGCCACACTTCTCCACGATCGCCGACGACGCATTAGTGATTCGCTCGATGCATACAGGCGTCAGCAACCACGGCCAATCGATTCACGCGATGAACAACGGTCGTCCGCAAATGGGACGCCCCGCCTTGGGCAGTTGGTTGACGTATGCGCTGGGTAGCGAGAGTCAAAGTTTGCCCGCCTACATTGCCATGACGGACCCACAGGGTTTGCCCGTCGAGGGAGTACTGAATTGGTCCAATGGATGGCTACCATCGCTATATCAAGGAACGGTCATCCGTCCCGTGGAACCGCGAATTTTGAACCTCCAGCCACCGCCACATTTGAATGGCGAGATTCAAACGAACTACCTAAGCATGTTAGCGTCGTTGAACCAGCGACATGCCGAGCGGCGAAGGGGTGAGCACGAGATGCAAGCCCGTATCGCGAACTATGAACTCGCCGAACGGATGCAGTTTGCCGCCGATGAGGCGACCGACTTGAGTCGCGAATCCCAGTCGACTCACGAGATGTACGGCATCAACGAACCGGAGACGAAGGAGTTTGGCGAGCGTTGCTTGATCGCGCGTCGTTTGGTCGAACGCGGCGTCCGCTTCGTGCAACTGTTCACCAAGAACCAGTACTGGGATCATCATGGCGGCATCGTCAAAGGCTTGCCCGCATCATGTCGCAAGGTGGACAAACCCGCGGCGGCATTGGTAAAGGACTTGAAACAGCGTGGGTTACTCGACACCACCGTGGTCCATTGGGGTGGCGAGATGGGACGTTTACCCGTGATTCAAAATGAAGCGAACATCGGCCGCGATCACAACACCGATGGGTTTTCCATGTGGGTCGCCGGAGGCGGATTCCGCGCCGGAATGCACGGTGCAACCGATGAGTTTGGCCATCATGCGATCGAAGACACCGTCAACCATTTTGACTACCATGCTACGTTGTTGCATTTGTTTGGAGTCGATGCCGAACACTTGACGTACGAACAAAACGGACGTGAGCAAACCTTGATCGATGGCCAACCGGCCAAGGTGATCGAAGGGTTGCTGGCGTAACGCTGCACCCTCGGGTGCATACCTCCGTCCCTTGAATCTATTGTTACTTTGAATCCACTTCCACCTCGACCTACCTCCACAGGATACCGACATGTCCCGACCGTCGATCGACCGTCGCCAATTCATCGCCAGCCAAGCCGCCATCGCGTTGGCGGCCTGTGGGGCCAATCCGTTGGCCGCCGCAACGTCTGACCTTGAAATCCCCGTGCGCACGATCACGAAGGGACCAAAGCATCATTGGTTCGGCTATTACGACAAGCATCAATTTGACCCGACCAATCGCTTCGTGCTGGGCATGCAAGTCGATTTTGAGCATCGCTCGCCAACCGCCGACGACACGATCAAGATCGGGATGATCGATCTCGAAGACGGCGACCGTTGGATCGAACTTGGCGAAAGCAAGGCTTGGGGCTGGCAACAAGGTTGCATGTTGCAGTGGTTACCAGGCTCCGATTCCGAAATCATCTGGAACGACCGCATCGGGGACCGGTTTGTAGCACGGATTATGGATGTCCAGACGCGGAAAACGCGAGTCATTCCGCACGCAATCTACAGCGTCAGCCCGAATGGAAAGGAAGCCATCTCCGCCGATTTTCGCCGCATTAACGATGTGCGTCCCGGCTACGGCTACGTGGGGCTGCCCGATCCGTATGCTGATGACTTGGCGCCAATCGATTCAGGGATCGTCCGCATCGACTTGACCACCGGCGACGTCAAAACCATCCTGTCGATCGCTGACGTGGCACGCACGGGGTTCATTCCGAACGAACAATTTGGCATCAAACACTACTTCAATCACCTGTTGTACAATCCCGACGGCTCGCGGTTCATTGTCCTGCACCGTTGGCGTTATCCGAGCGGGTCACGGTTGACGCGAATCGTCACCGCCACTCCCGATGGGGATGATGTTCGCATCGTTTGTAGTAACGGCTACGCGTCCCATTTTATCTGGAAAGACAACACGCACCTCTTGTCTCAATCACGCAAATTTGATGGCAACGACGGTTGGGGGAATTTTCTATTCGAAGATATCGATGGCGGCGGCGATGTCCGAGAGATCGGTCGCGGCGTGCTCGATAGCGGAGGACATATTAGCTACTTGCCGGGCAACGAATGGCTGCTCAACGACACCTATCCCAAAGGCAAGCAGCGGATGCAAACGCCGCACCTGTACCATCTTGCTTCGGGACGACGCATTAATCTCGGCGACTTTCACCTGCCCCCCGTTTACAAGGGTGAATGGCGTGTCGACACGCACCCTCGTCTGTCCCGTGACGGAAAATTGGTTTGCATCGATTCGCCTCACGAGGATCAAGGACGGCAATTGCATTTGATCGATATCAGCGGGCTAATTGACGCGTGAGAAAGGGGGGGGGGGACGGGCCTAATGTTGCAAGGCTCGGCTGTTGCAAGGATCGGCGAAATACACGATCATTGGCTGCCCCTTTCGACGTCTCTTCGTTGAGGGGCGATGTGCGATCTGCACTTGATCCCCTACCGGCACGTCTGGCTCCGCTAACTTCACGGTTGGCGATTTGCGATTTTGCCTGCTGACGCTCAAAGCCGTAACTCCCCCACGCCCATTAGGAATGCCCTCTTGACTACGCAGCTGATGAAATCTCGTTCTCACTACCCTGTGGCGTGTTGGAGCGTGTTCACCGTATTGACCCTGAGCTTGCTAGCCGGGCCATCTCGCGCCCAGGACGCGCCGGCCCCTGCGAGCGGAGCGTCAGCAGATCAATTGCGATTTCAAGTCGGCATGGCTCGCGTTGACATCACTCCGGACTATCCGATCCTGATGAACGGATTCTTGATGCGTCAACAGGCATCGATGGGCGTACGGCAGCCGATTTGGGCCAAAGCGATGGCCATCGAAAGTGACGACAAAAGTCCGTTATTGTTGATCACCGTCGACACGCTGGGCATTCCGGCTGAAATCCACGCCGAGGTATGCAAGCGATTGAAACCGCTCGGGGTCGATCCCGAACGCGTCGCGATCACGGCCACGCACACGCACACCGCTCCAATTATCAACGGTTGCGCTCCGAACATTTTGGGCCGAGACTTCACTGCACAAGAACAGAAAGTAATTGACCAGTACACGCGTGAGTTCACGGACAATCTGACGCAGGCTGCGAAATCCGCTCTGGCGAACCGTCGCGCCGCCACGCTGCAGTGGTCCGTTGGAAAGGTCGGCTTTGCGATGAACCGGCGAGACCCCAATGGACCGGTCGATCATGACTTGCCCGTCTTGGCGATCCGAGACGAAGCGGGCGACCTGATCGGCATCTATTCAAGCTACGCATGTCACTGCGTCACCTTGGCCGAGCGGATGATCGGCGGTGATTGGGCTGGCTATGCCCAATCGCAAATCGAAGCCTCCAATCCTGGCTGCATTGCCATGTTTTCCGTCGGCTGTGGCGGGGATCAGAATCCAAACGCCCATGTTGCCAGCGATCGTTTCGACGTTGCAAACAGCCAAGGGGGCTTGATTGCCGCAGAGGTATCTCGGTTGCTAGAAAACCCGATGACGGCAGTCCAGAACAACGTCCACGTGGGGAACACAGAACTCGAATTGCCACTCCAGGAGTTGCCCAGCCAAGCTGAATTTGCGGAACGCGCCAAGTTGGATACACCTCAAGGTTATCACGCGCGAAAACAATTGGAAAAAATCAGCAATGGCGAATCGCTACGAACATCCATTCGCTATCCGATTCAGGTTTGGTCGTTCGGCGATTCGCTGAGCATGGTGTTCTTGGCGGGCGAAGTCACCGTCGAGTATGGGCTGGAACTGAAAATGCAGCTAGCCGACCAAGGCTTGTGGGTCAATGCCTACTCCAATGCGTGCCCTTGCTATATTCCTAGCGAAAAACTACTCGAGCGTGGCGGTTACGAGGGGAGTGACTCGATGACCTACTACGACCAACCCACGAAGCTTCGTCCCGGTTTACAAAAAACAATCCTCACCACAACGCTCGAACTGTGCCGTTCGCTGGTGGCTGGGGCGGACAAACCTGCGGTGCCTGCGAACGCCGCAGCCGGCAAATCGCCACAAGCTTCGCTCGCTTTGCTTGAGTTTGCCAGCGATGATTTGAGTGCCACTCTCGTCGCCGCCGAGCCGCTGATCGCTTCCCCCGTCGCGGTTGACTTTGCTCCCGACGGTAAAGTGTATGTCGCCGAAATGTATGACTATCCCACCGGCATCGACGGCAATTACCAACCGGGTGGACGCGTTCGCTTGCTCTCATCGAGTCGCGATGACGGCAACTTGGACCAATCCGAAGTGTTTCTCGACGGCATTCCCTTTCCCACCGGCGTGACCGTATGGAGAAAGGGAGTTCTGGTTTGTGCCGCGCCTGACATTCTGTACGCCGAGGACCAAGACAACGATGGTCGAGCGGATGTGGTCACAAAGTTGTATAGCGGATTTGGCACCGATAATTTCCAAGCCCGCGTCAACAGTTTGGAATATGGACTCGATGGCTGGGTCTACGGATCCTGTGGGCTGTTCGGTGGTACGATCACATCGGGTCTAACCGGGAAAACGTTCGAATTAGGGCACAATGACTTCCGCATCCGACCCGATACTGGAGAGATTGAACACGCGATCGGACGCACGCAACAGGGCCGCGTCCGTGACGATTTCGGCAACTGGTTTGGATGCGACAATACAAAAATTGGGTTTCATTATCCGCTCGAAGCCCACTACCTACGCCGGAACCCAGTGGCGCCTCCAGCGCCACCGTTGTCGCATGTTGCAGCGACACCGCAGGATGCAACCTTGATTCCGGCGAGTGATAATTTGCAACTGTTCAAACTGTCCGGGCAAGGCGGCAAAGCCACCGCTGCGTGTGGTATTGGCGTTTATCGCGATCGTTATTTGGGAGCCGACTACGCAGGAGGACTGTATACCTGCGAGCCGGTTAATCTGCTGGTCCACCACTTTAAACTTCAAGCAAAGAATTCGACGTTCCAGGGTTCGGTCATTGACTCCGAGCGAAAACACGCGTTCTTATCGTCCACCGATCCTTGGTTTCGCCCCGTCCAAGTTCGCACCGCACCGGATGGCTCGCTATGGGTCGTCGATATGTACCGCGAAGTGATCGAGCATCCAAAATGGATTCCTCAAGAGTCGCTCGAGACCGTGAACGTTCGTGGCGGAGCCGATCGAGGACGCATCTACCGCGTCATCCGCAGTGGGGAGTCGCTTCCGACCTGGCCGCGACTCGATAAAGCCACCCCCGATGAATTGGTTGCCACGCTCCAGTCACCGAACGGTTGGCAGCGTGATATGGCAATGCAATTGTTGCAGTGGAACCACGTCGTCGAAGCGGAGCCTGCGTTACGAAACCTCGCCCGCCAATCCGAGTCGCCTGCGACGCGTGTCGCAGCGTTATCGATGCTTCAGAACTTTGGAAAGCTACGTCTGGAAGATGCGGCCCACGCAATGCAGGATAAAAACGCGGAGGTTCGGCGCCACGCCGCGCGCATCAGCGAGGCGTTTGCAAGCGAATCCGACAATCGGACCGACAAAGCACTCGAACTGCTATCCGCCTTGGCTGCGGACTCCGACGCCCACGTTCGGTTACAGGTAGCGTGCTCGCTGGGACAGTGGAAAAACAAATCGACCGGGCAAGTGTTGGCGGAGGTGTTGCTCAACAACCCTGCGGATCCGTTCCTACAAGCGGCCGTTTTAAGCAGTCTTCATGACGGGAACGTGGATACCTTTAGCGAGCATTTGCTCAAACGTATCGATCAATCGGCTCCCCATGCACCGCGGGTCTTCCCTGTCCTCTTCGCGATGGGGCACGACGCGTTAAAGGCTCAACTAGCCGTCGCGGTTTGCAACACGAAAGCGGAGCGTTTGGCATTATGGCAATGGAAGGTCATGCCTACCGTGTTGACGCAGCTGAAACAGAATGAAGGATTCCGCAAGGCATTCAAACAACAACAGGGCGACATTTTGATCGAGCGTTGCTCGCAATTGGCTCCTGAAATCATTGTCGACGAAGACGAATCAGCGGCGTTGCGAATCGCCGCCCTGCAAACGCTTTCCGGCTTTGAAGGGGGGACGGAGGCGGCACAACAGGTAGCCGCCGAGGTACTCAACACGCGTAACCCGAGCGAAATCCAGTTGGCGGCCGTGGCCGCGCTTTCCCAGAGCAACTCTGCGGATTCAGCTCGTTTGATGATCGACAAATGGGACCAAGTCTCACCGTCCGTGCGAGCCTCCATTCTAAACGCCTTGGCATCGCGGGTATCGTTTATCGCCGTGCTGCTCGATGCGATCGATCAATCCAAAATTCGTGCATCGGAGCTGGATACCGCCTCGCGACAGCGCATTCTAGCGACAACCGATGCCGATTTAAAAGCGAAAGCCGAGCGGGTTTTCTCGGGCGCGGTGAACGCGGACCGCGCTGCCGTGATTGCCGAATACGCGGACATTTCCAACCTTAAAACCGATCTCACGCGAGGCGCGGAACTGTTTTCAAAGCATTGTGCAACCTGCCATCGATTGAAGGGGCTGGGCAACGCGGTCGGTCCCGACCTAGAAGCCTTGGCAAGTAAGTCGGTTGACTTCTTCCTGCAAGAGATTCTTGATCCGAGCCGGAACATGGACAGCCGTTATGCGACCTACGTTGCGCTTACCGACAGTGGTCGGATCGTAACAGGGTTGTTGGCAGCAGAATCAGGGGCCGCGATCACGTTGCGACTGCAAGATGCTAAAGAAGAAACCTTGCAGCGATCCGAACTCGAAGATTTTCGCTCCAATCAAGCGAGTTTGATGCCCGAGGGCTTTGAAAAGAGTTTAAATCACCAGCAGATGGCCGATTTGATTCATTTCATTCGCTCCGCTCCGGAGCGTTGAGATCCGGAGCTCCCGCACCAGAGCTCATGCACCGGAGCTCATGCAATGGGCATTGCTAGAGCGTTTTTATTTTCGTGTGGCTACCGCCGCCAGCCGGTGGACCACGTTCTTGCGAACGCAGCTACGGTTTAAATCCCACGTTATTTATCAAAATGCCTAGGGATGCTGCGGCTTAGCATCAACTGTGTCGGGTGACTCGGACTCGGGGGTCACAAGTCGCGTCCGTGTCGCTTCGGCAGGTTTTAAATGAGAGTCCATCCATCCATACATCAGTTGCCGTGACTCATGGGCCACCGAGTGCCCTCGTCCATGCACATAGAACGCAAAGTTTTCGGCAGCTCCTTCGATTTCGTACACGTCCATGATTTTCATGAGCATCAGTAAACGTTGTTTTTGTGTGGGAGGATGACCATCGTTCAGTCCGGAGAGATCCATGAACGCGCGGGGGGCGATCAGTGCAATGATTTCGTGAAAATCAATCGGCGGCATCTCGCCCTTGAGTAACCCTTCACGAATTGGTTTGAAATAGATATACCAATGGTCCCGCGACCAGCCTGCGACGTTTGGATTGTGGCGAAAGAAGCTGGCGCCGCAGTTGCACGCCGAAGCTTTAATACGGTCGTCATAGGCCGCGAGAAAGAATGCGCCATGTCCCCCTAACGAATGGCCAAGAACTCCGATCCGATCCCCATCGACCTGATCTAAACTCTGCAAAACGTCGATCGCGATTGAATGTTCATAAGTGAACTTACCCACCGCCGTCCACTCGGGATGCTTCTTGTAGAACTCCGCAGTATCGTAAGCACCGGCCTTGGGAATCCGGTGCCCCGAGACAAAGTGCTCTGGTGCAATGACGACATAACCGCGTCTGCAAAGGTGGTCCAAGTACGCCTTGTCTGGATTCTCGACAAGTCCTGCGGCTCTTTTTTTTCCCTGAGCATACGTTCCATGCAACGCGACAATCGCCGGTGCCTTTTCGGTCAAAGCCAAAGGAGTGCCCAAATAAGCATAGGCTCGTTCATCCGACTCAACGGCATAGCTAATCAATTGCCGCCGATACTGGCCATCAACGATGACCGACTCATGAACGACGAGCTCCATTGCCGGTTTTTCAGGTTTATGCTGGTCGCATAACAGATCAAGATAACGTTGTTTCAGCACCGCTCGCCGCTTGTGCCAATCGTCTTTCGACTCAATGCCATCGGTCAAATCGTCCCATGAAGAGCGGATTTCCGGAACGTCAAACCGGGGAACCGCGTTCGGCTCCTCGGCGCGAAGGCTAAACGGGATTAGAAGCAATGTCAAAGCGAGCGAAGCAGGTTTCATCGTGACGGGACTTTCAGCAAATTGGATATGGAATGGGTCTGATTTTGCATGTTGGCACCATGCGAAAGTTGCCGCGACGCAATGACGTTTCCCAGCGAAAGATTATACGAGCTCACGGGTTGGGCTGCTCGACGGGTGCAGCGAGTGTTCTGTATCGGCTTCTATTTCTCGCCCCTACGGTCGGGGAACCGGTGAAACCCGAAGCAGCATTCGCCCCGCACGCCACAACCAGTGGACAAAACGCCTTGATTGAGTTGGCGGCCTCGGGGGGGCGCAGCTAAGATGGCACCCCACGACTACGCGTCCTGTTACTCTGTCCTTCTCAGCGCACGGTTGATTGGCGTCCTATGAAAGCCTCTGTTCGATATCTCTTGACTTTTCTTGTTGCCGCGTGGGCCGTGTCCACGGCGATCGCATCCGCTGCGGACGTAGAAACGCGACCGAACTTCATCCTCATTTTCACGGATGACCAAGGCTACAACGACCTTGGATGTTTTGGATCCAAGACGATCAAAACGCCTCATATCGACCGTTTAGCAGCCGAGGGGCGAACACTTCGCAGCTTCTATTCCGCCTCGCCGGTCTGTTCCCCCTCGCGTGCCGCGTTGTTGACCGGCAGCTACCCGAAACGCGTCGGGATGCACCAACACGTTCTTTTTCCGCAAAGCGACTACGGGCTGCATGCGAACGAATACACCATTGCCGACCATTTAAAGTCGCAGGGCTACGCGACCGCGTGCGTGGGCAAATGGCATTTGGGGCACCATCCCGAGACGTTGCCCAGGGCCCAGGGGTTTGATTCCTATTTTGGCATTCCCTATTCCAACGACATGAACCATCCCGACAACAAGCGAAAACGTCGGATGGCGTCGGACGCATTATGGACCGACCAAGCCACCAGTGTAACGTACTGGAACACCCCGTTATTTCAAAACGAAGAACTGGTCGAGGTGCCGGTCGACCAACGCACGATCACGCGGCGTTACACCGATACCGCAATCGATTTCATTACACTCAACCAGGACCAGCCGTTCTTCTTGTACCTGCCTCATTCGATGCCGCACATTCCGCTCTACGTTCCCGATGACGTCTACGATCCCAATCCGCAAAATGCCTACAAGTGCGTGATTGAGCATATCGATGCCGAAGTGGGACGTATCGCCAATACCGTTCGCAAACTTGGGTTGTCGGAAAAAACCTATATCATCTACACGAGTGACAATGGACCTTGGTTGCAGTTCAAAAATCATGGCGGTAGCGCCGATCCGTTACGCAGCGGCAAAGGGACGACGTTCGAAGGGGGGCAACGAGTGCCATGTGTCATCTGGGGTCCCGGACGCATCCCCGCGGGGACGACGACCCACGCGATGACGTCGACGATCGATTTGTTGCCCACGATCGCTGCGTTAGCGGGATCTCCGTTACCCGCCGGGGGTAACAAAATCGACGGCATCGACATGACGTCCACCTTCACAACCGACGCTTCGCCGCGAGACGAGTTCGTTTACTATTCATCCTACGGTGTGCTCGAAGGCATTCGCAGCGGCGATTGGAAGTACCTTGAGCAGGTACCGCGCAAAGGCAAAAATACGAAGCTCCCAGCGGCCGAGGCGGAAGTGTTTTTGTTCCACCTTGGCGATGACATCGGTGAACAAAACAATTTGTTGGACGAAGAACCCGAGCTGGCTGCAAAGCTAAAGGCCCGCATGATTGAGATTGACCGCGAGATCACCGCGAACGCGCGTCCGGTTTGGCGGAAACCAACCGCCGATGCGTCGAAGCAGTGAGCGGCGGGGGGGAGTTATTTGCTCCGCGCTGACGACGATTGGCTCAACCGCTAACCCATTCCCCTGCGTTCCCATGCCTGTGTAGACTCCCGCCATGATTCTGCACATTGACATGGATGCGTTTTATGCATCCATCGAACAGCGTGACAACGCTTCGTTAAGAGACAAGGCGGTCGTCGTCGGCGGCAGTGCTTCGGGACGAGGTGTCGTCGCTGCGGCAAGCTACGAAGCGCGTCGCTTTGGTATCTACAGCGCCATGCCAATGAAAACCGCGTTAGCGCGTTGCGCGAATCTGGTGGTGGTACCGACGCGGATGGAGATCTATGCCGGGGTCTCGAAGCAAATCCGAGAAATCTTTCATCGCTTTACGCCGCTGGTCGAACCGCTCGCCTTGGATGAAGCCTTTCTCGATGTGACCGGCAGCGAGGCGTTATTCGGCAGCTCGGCAGAAATTGGTCGCCGGATCCAGCGAACGATTGCGCACGAGCTGGGTTTGGACGCCTCGGTGGGGGTCGCGCCCAATAAATTTCTCGCAAAAGTCGCCAGCGCTCATGTAAAGCCGCGGGGCTTTACGATCGTCGAACCGGCAAACGTGCATACATTCCTTGATCCGCTCTCAGTGGCCAAAATTTGGGGCGTCGGTAAACGCGCCGAAGCGCGATTGGGACAACTTGGCATCCACCGCGTTGAGGATCTCCGCCACGCCGATCTCGACAAGCTGAAGCAAGCCATTGGCGACGCTTCGGCAACTCATCTGTACGCGTTGGCCTGGGGACGTGATGATCGCGCCGTCATACCAGACCGCGAAGCAAAGTCGATTTCCCACGAAACGACCTTTCACACGGATGTGACCGACGAGGAAGTCCTGAGGGCAATTTTATTGCGATTGACCGAGCAGGTCGGACGCCGGTTGCGACGCCATGATCGCTATTGCAGCACGGTGACGTTGAAATTGCGGTTCAGCGATTTTCAAACCTTCGCCCGTTCGGCAACCCTGGACTCGGCCACCCAATCGACCCAAGTCTTGTGGGAAACGACACGCGACACACTCCTCCGTCGGATCCCAATCACGCAACCGGTTCGGCTGGTCGGTATCGGGGTCAGTTCGCTGGCCAATTCACGCACGCGGCAATTGGGATTGTTTGACGACACGAGCACTCGAGATGCTCAAGTAGACCAGACCACGGACTCGATTCTCCAACGGTTTGGCAAAAACGCCATCCGGCGCGGGACGACACATCAATCGTGACACGTCGAAGCCGAGGTCGGCTTAGAGCATTTTAAATTTTGATGCAGCCACCCTGGCAAGACGGTGGACCACGTTCTTGCGAACGCAGCTACGGTATAAATCCCACGTCTTTTTTCACAACCCGACGCGTACGCGAGTGAAGATCACGGTTAACTCGGTCCCTCGCTAACGCGTCGGGTTATGATCTCCTTCGGAAGGGAAGGCACGCAACGTTGAAGCCTACGCTTCTGGGGTCCGGCCCACGACGATGTCGAACGTCGCGGCCAACTCACCGATTTTCGAGTCCGCCAACGGAGCGAAGTCCACGATCACCGACTCGCGTGCGGCAACGTCCTTGATGCTTCGTAGCACGCCGTCGCGCTCATTCAGAGGATTGCCTTTGACGTAACACTGAGTCGTAAAGGGCGCACTCGATTTCTGTTTGACGGCAAAGTGAATGTGGGGAGTCCGTCCCGGGTAGGGCACCGGTTTGATCGTACGGAAGTAATACTCGCCGGAGCTACCGGTCAAAAAACGACCAAAGCCTTGAAAATTCGCATCCCGTCCGCCGCCGGCGTCTCCTCGCGAATGCAGGTATGCCCCTTGATTGTCGACCTGCCAAATCTCGACGACGGCATTGCGTATCGGGTTTCCGTTGAGATCCAAAATGCGGCCACTCAAGTGAGTGATCTCGCCCACTGACGCCGTAATACGATCATTAATAATCAGCAAGTCATTGTCGGTATCCAACGGCAATCGATCGGGATAAAACGGGCCCGCAGTTTGAGCAGGCGTGCGGACCAATTCCTCGGCAAATACGCCCGGGGTACTCATTAATCCGTGTGTACTCACCGCGGCAGCCATAAAGGAGGACCGGGCCAGGAAATGCCGCCGATGTAGCAGTCGGTGTGGCTTCATCATCGATTTACCGTTAGAGAAGGGGCCTATCATGCGGCCCAGTAAAGAAGCTTGCGTGCGAGCGTGACCCCACACTAGCAGCATCTTTGCGATTGTAGCGAAATCGTGGAGCCGAAGCGTGGGAAATTTGTGCCGCAGGCGATTGCTTGGCCAAGGGATCAATGGATTGACCGCTCCTTGGCAATTCGCCTCCTTGTGGACGGTTTAGCCCGCTACGGCAAGCGCGATCGTCCAAGCCGAGACGACCAGCAGAACCGCGGCCAGTCCGGCAACGATTTGGACATCCATGCGAGCCAACCAGCGATGGGGCAAGCCACTTCCCGACCAACCAATCACCAGCCCGGCGAGAAATCCGGTCACGTGGGCCAACACGTCGGTGTTCTCGCCTCCCACGCCGGTGAACGCAAATAACAAAACGCCAGCGACCAGGGGGCTCCAACGCCGAATCGGTTTTTCCTGAGTCAAAGCCCAGCGACAAAGTGCGTGCGCAACGATCATGCCGAGCGCACCAAACACCGCAGTAGAGGCTCCGATCGAGGTGTGTGTCCCCGCTTGTGCCCAGGCGTTCATCCAATTTCCCAACGCGCCGGCAATGACAATGCCCAACCAAGCCACGCCCCCTCCAAGGATGCGTCCGGCGAGCAAGCCAAAGACCGTACCAAATAACAAATTCCCCAGAATGTGACCGAGGTCTAAGTGGAGCGTTAACGCGGTTACGACCCGCCACCCTTCGCCCGCCATCACCTTGCCGGCTTGCATTCGCCCGGCCTGATCCCAGGCATAGCCAAACGCTGATTCAGCCGCCAGGATGGCGACGAGAATTAACGTCGCCGCATAAGCCCAACACGCAACTGCGGCCCCGCCATGGACCGGAAATGGAGTGAGTTCGCGGGTCGGAGAAGCGACATTTTCGGCACGATAGGCAGCGAGTTCGGCCGTCGCGACAGGATAAACGTCGTGTTCCACGAGCAAAGTCCAAACGCCGTCGTGGAAGTTCGCGTCTGCGGCGATCCCTGCGGCATGCAGCACCAATCGAGCCTCGAAGCACTCGCTACGCTGCTTCGTCGTCAATACGGTTTGCTGGCTCGTCGACGGTGGGTCCATGATGGGTATCTTCGGCCGCACCGGCTGCTTTGGCAATCCACCTGTGTCCGCTCAACCGTTAACTCGGTTCACCGGACTGTTAATCCTCTGCGTGCCACGATCGCGCCGCATCACGACCGAGTCACCCCAGCCTCTCTCGCCCCAGCCTCTCTCACCCCAGCGTCTCTCCACCCTTGCCCCCCGTTTGGATTCGCGTCAGCGGGTGAACGGACCGAGCGGCACTCTCCACAGGGGCGCAATACTCCCCGCAGGGGCGCAATCGTCATCACTCCTACAATGGCGAGCAAACATTCCCTCCGACCGAGGGGACATTTGTAGATCCCCGGTTGTTTTTTTTCGTCCCTCGAACGATAGTCAATACTTACGAATTGACACTGATTCCAACCAGATACCACGATGATCGAGAAAACCCAAACGCCAGCGACTGATGATCTGCGAATTCGCGCGATGAAGTCGCTGATGCCTCCGCGAGATCTAATGGCCGAGATCCCCGTGGAACCGCACGTCGGGGAAACCGTTGCCAACGCGCGCGGTGGAATCCAACGCGTGCTTCGCGAGGAAGATGACCGCATGGTCGTCGTCGTCGGCCCCTGCTCGATCCATGATCCCGAAGCTGCGATTGAGTATGCGGAACTGCTCGCTGCGGAGCAACAAAAGCATCAAGATCAGTTGCTGATTGTGATGCGTGTTTACTTCGAAAAGCCGCGCACCACGGTCGGCTGGAAAGGCTTGATCAACGATCCAGGGCTCGACAACAGCTTTGAAATCAATCGCGGGCTACGTATCGCACGCGGTTTGCTTCGTGATATCAATGCCATGGGGCTGCCAACGGGAACCGAATTTTTAGATTTGATCAGCCCGCAATACGTCGCCGATCTCGTCGGTTGGGGCGCCATCGGTGCACGCACGACCGAAAGCCAAGGTCACCGCGAACTCGCATCGGGGCTGTCGTGCCCGGTAGGGTTCAAAAACGGCACCGGTGGGAATGTCCAAATTGCCGTCGATGCAATCTGCTCGGCTCAGCGCCCC
Organism: Novipirellula galeiformis; assembly: GCF_007860095.1. Taxonomy (NCBI): domain Bacteria; kingdom Pseudomonadati; phylum Planctomycetota; class Planctomycetia; order Pirellulales; family Pirellulaceae; genus Novipirellula; species Novipirellula galeiformis. The sequence goes on from NZ_SJPT01000013.1 coordinate 89,144, forward strand.
CACCACTTCTTGTCGGTGACCAAAGAGGGGACTTCGGCGATCTTTGCCACCACGGGCAACACCGATTGTCACTTGATCATGCGTGGCGGGACGCACACCAACTACGACGCCGCCAGCATCGATGCCGCCTCAGATCTGCTGGTCAAAGCCGATTTGAAGCCACGAATCATGATCGACACCAGCCATGCTAACAGCCGCAAAAAACACACGCGTCAACGCTATGTATGTCGCGACATTTGCAGCCAGGTGAGCGACGGTGATCGCCGTATCATGGGCGTGATGGTCGAGAGCAATCTAGTCGAAGGCAACCAGAGCTTGAGCGCCCCCAACCTCGTCCGCGGCAAGAGCATCACGGACGCTTGCATCGGTTGGGAAGAAACCGTTGCGATCTTGCAAGACCTCAACGACGCGGTCGTGGCACGGCGAAACACCTAAGTCGACATGATCGGTGATCCGGCGAACGGATCACCAGGGCCACCAGTGAACGAAGGCTTCAGGCATCGTTGCCATTGCAACGAGCCTTGTGAAAACGGAATACAAAGCCGTCCATCGTGTTTAAAACACGTAGTTCCGCAGCACTGGCGTGGATTGTTTCAAAGTCCTGCATCGCCAAACCACGCAGGCTAACGCTGGAGTAATCGAGTTCTTCTCGCTCCAGTGGCTCTGATCATGGTGGCGAGCTGGTTAGATGCCCGAACGCTATTGCAAGGTCGCAGGTGGCGGCGAATTGCCCAGAGGGGCAGAGCCGTTGCCTTGGGGTGCGGGCGCGAAGCCTTGGGGTGCCGGAGCTTGCTCGATGCCACCTCCGGGTGGGGGCGCTTGCTCGGTTGCGCTGACGCCAACATCGTTCATCAAATGATGCAGCGTCGCTTCGATTCGCTCCGCCTTGGCGACAATTCCCAAGTTGCCAATCTGACGATGTTGGTGACGTGACCAACCACGGATGTCATCTTCGATGTGATGGAACAACCGGTCCATTCCACTTAGACGCGATCGAACGGCATCATGGTCGTGATTGTGATCCGCGGCATGGATATACTTGGCGACGCCGAGCAACTGATAACCTTCGGCGTAGGTCTCCGCGAAGCCGACGTTGTGAGAATAGTTGTAGTGAAAATCGAGTAACAACTCGTTAATCAGAAACTCCAATTCGCCCGCCAGATCGTGGTACTGCGTAAATCCGCCATACGCCATCACCGTTGGACGCGCGACGACGTGCGAGTTCGATGATTGAGGCAGATAGTAGTATTTGTTTCCTTGGACGTAGTATTGGCCACGGCCCCCGATCGACCTAGGCACAACGTAGGAGCGGTTTGAGTGGATCACATCATGATGCTCGCGTCCGACAATGTGCCCATGGCTGTCGCGAATCACATGATCGTGGTGGTCAATGTGCGAACCGCTGCCGCTACGAGTCCGATTCCTAGACGATCCGCCGCGGATAACGTCGTGGTGCTCCACACCGACACGATGCCCATGCGAGTCGCGAATGACGTGATCATGGTGATCAATGTGCGGCTGTGAGACGCCGCGGGTGCCGAGATTGATTCCGCCATTGCCAATACGGATTTGAAACTGTGCCGATGCTTGGTCCGCGAACGCAAGCATGCTGAGGGCAATCATCAATCGTAAAATCATCAGGGCTGTCCATCCTACGGGGAAATTCATTTTTCCGCCGGCAACGAAATGGGGCACCGATACGGAAGCGATTAAAGCCAACTCTAACCGCTAGGATAACACACGCCGCATTCCGGCGGCCCTAATAGTCGAGAATCAATCACGAATGCCGAGTCGGTCACCCTAACCCCGATAGATTGAATATTCGGTTGAGCTCAACGTCGGTACTCAAGCCGGAATACAAACGATGGACACCGGTTCACACAAGATCAAGGCAATACAACGAAGGCACTTTGAGCGGGTCGGACGGTTGGTCTCCAACTCGATCGGGTGACCGAATTGACGCAAACCACGACCACCACGCCGATGTCTGCCCGAGAGCATTTTTATCTTAGACGTAGCTACGTCGCCAAGCCGTGCACCACGTTCTAGCGAACGCAGCGACGGCTTGAATCCCCGATCATGTGTCAAATGGCCCTCGCGGAACAGATTATTTTGGCTTCAGCAACGTCTCCGGCGTGTATGACAGCACGTTCGGCACGCCACGCAGGTCGATGTAATGGTCCTCGAACGCACCGTCGGTGGGCCTGCCAATCCGAATTCGCCAGACTTCGTCCTTGCCGGCCGTGCGTGGTTTGCCTTCGTACACTTGCGGGACGTCGATGTTCTCTTTTGCCCATACTTCGGCACCCGATGGATCGAAAACGGCGGCGTTGACACGTTCGGTACCCGCACCATAGATCTTGACACCGAACTCTGACACGCTGCCCGGCACCCAAAAATAGAAGTTGCCGGTGGTTCGGATGAAGGCAATCGGGCGGTCGTTGCCGATGAGGCACAATCGGTGTGTCGGCGAATCCACGTGAACGCTGTTGCCGCCCGGATCGCAGACCAACTTGAATGTGCCGGTCGACGGTGCGGTGAAGCTGCACTGCGTATCCTGCCGGAATGGTGCAATTAGTGTCGAGACGCGTTTACCGGATTCATCGAGTACCGGGATCTTCATATCACTGCCGGCGTAGCTACCGACCTTCACGTACCGCACGTTAAGTTGAACTTCATCGCCTTGGTTGGCATAGACCAAGTACTCGCCGTGCTTGCGTTGACGCGTTAGCCGCGGTTTGGCCGACGGCAGCTCCGCATCGGGAAACGCTGGGACAAAGGAAACCCCGTTCAGATCGTAGCGGGGGATCCGTTTCATGGTGCGTGTCGGCATCAGTTCGTCGAGCAGTTTCTCAGTGATCGGGACCGCTCGCTGTTGGCCATTACGGACCACATTGAGTGTGCCCGTGACGTCGAGGACTTTCAATTCACCCGCGTAATCCGTAAACGACATCAGCGGCCGGTCCACCGGTTCCACCAACTTACAATCTACGAATTCGACGCCTCCTAGATCCTGGGTGCTGTCCGCGGCAGCAGCGAACAAGATCGGTGTGGCACGCTTCGGCTCGTCGCTCGCATCCGCTAGTACACAGTTTTCAAACCGCACGCGGCAGCTGTTCACGGGCATGTCTCGCACGCTGATGCCAGCCCTGCCGGAATCCTCAAAGCGGCAATTGATGAATTCAACCAACCCCTCAGGCGCCCCTTGGGGGCCGCCGTTCGCCGTGGTGATGGACGCGGAGACGGCATTGTTGCCGCGTGAGACACAGTTCTCGATGCGCACGGAGATGGGCGTGGAGGTGGCGTCAAGCGGGCGCAGATAGAGCACGTACGCGCCGCCTGCGTTGTTCTCGGCGACGCAGTTTCGCATCACGCAGTTCACGACCTTCTCGCCGGGATGGTTAGGTTCGAAGTCGATTCCGGCCTGCGGCGCTGTGCCGGACGTGTTCTTGAGCACCGTGTCCTCGATCAACAAGTTCTCCGCGCTGATCACACTGATTCCCTGACGGTTGTTGCCGTCACAAATGACGTCCTTGATATGCACGTCGGTGTTAGTGACACCACGCTTGGCCACCCCGAGATAGATACCGTCGCCACCGCTATCGGCCAGCGTGAGCCCGTGGATTTTCACGTTGCTGCAACTGAGCAGACTCACGCAGTGCCGCCACTCGGAATTGGTGTACGCATCGGAGTGGTAGTCGGCCTTCCACATCCGCAAGGTTGCACCGTCACCATTGAGCGTGACATTCTGTTTTAACCTTGCGGTGAACAGATTATCGTTCCTGCCTTTGAACGCGCCGCGTTTGGCGAGCACGACACAGTCTTTCTCGAAGTAAAGTTCCTGGTTGCTCGCGAGTTGGATCTTGTCGACGATCCATGGCTTACCCATGTTCTGGACGATGACTTTGTCGGCGCCCGAATCGATCGCGGATTGAAGTGCTTGGGTCGACTCCGTCTCGTCGAAGCCCCACCACGACGCCTTAACAACGCTGGGCTTCACCGCCAGCGCGGCTTGAATCGCTTCGTCGTTCGTCTGGGCAAACCCGGTTGTCACGCTGAGCATCAGGACAATGGCCAGGGCGGCACATCGTTTTGCCACGGTGCGACACGAGGTCCGATATCGTTTGTCGTGGTCGGTCATCGGGGAAATCTTCATTGGGGGGAGAGGACTGTCTTTTAGGAGTGGAGTGTAAGTTTCATTCGGTGTTTCGTGCCGCGTTTGGTGCACTTTCAATTTTGTCCCTCGCACTTGAATCAGCGAAAGACACGGCATTGACGACAAGTTTCATCACCGCCGCAACCCGCACGCCGATCATAGTTGCCACGCCGATCATCGTCTTGGTCAAATCGCCAGGAATCCTTCGAACGCATCGGCCATCATTGCCGATGTGTCAATCACGATGCCCGCTCGGGGAATACCCGAGCGGGAAATGCACGTTCAGGTGATCGATGACTTAGGGCTCCAGATAGCGTTTGAGTTGGACGAAGTTGATCAACAGCTCTTCGCCAGGGGCCGCTTTTTCGTCAGTGAAGGCGATGGTCTGCGTTGCAGACTTGGCGCGGAAAACGAGTCGATTGAGGTTGATCTTAGCGACTTTCTTGTTGTCCTTGTAACGCCCGGTGTTGCGACGGTCGATATGAACGAAGCTCTTGTCATCAAGTATCTCGACACCTTCCAATTCCACATCGATACCGTATTTACGGGGATTGTATTTTTCACCGATGACATCCTTCATGTCGGCGGTGACGAATTGCAGACAGTAGGTTTTCCCCACCTCCAGACCCTCCGCGGTTTGGCTGATCCGGTTGGGCTTGCCAGCACTGCGGGTCATCACGCAAACCGTGTCACCGGCGCTACCGCCACCCCAGCGGCCCTGGCTGTTTTTTCCATAGCCGGCAATCGCTCGGGTACGCAGCGCGTCTTTGGCCGCTGGCGACGCCGTCCAGCCATTCAAGCCGTCCGTGAAATCACCGTTTGCCAACAAGCCGGGGTTGTACTTGAACCCGTAACGATCCGACAGCATTTCTTTATTGCCTTCGACGGCATAGTGGCGCATCAGTTTGAAGGACCACCGCACCAACTCTTCGTCGCCGTAATAGGTTCCCCAATAGCCCGTCGTCGCTAGGCCTTTGAAGTCAGGACTGTTGGCGATCAGGTTGACCTGCATGTCCAGGAAATACTTGAAGTCAACTTGCGGATTGTGTTCCAGAGAGATGATCGGAATCTGGTTAAAATTGCCGAAGATGATGCCGGTTCCGGCGGCCGCGTTGGGATAGAACGCGTTAAAGCGGCGCATCGTTTCCCCGACCATATTGTCGAGATAGGCGGCGGCCGCTTTTTCGTTGTCCCGAGGATGACAATATGCCTCGAACAGCAAGCGGCCGCGGCCTGCGGAGGCGTTCAAACAAGTGGATATGAAATCGCTGTGTAGCGAGCGGATGCTGGGTTTGCCGACGACCCAGGTGTACACCCGTCGGTTTTGCGGGTTGCGTACCATGCTCAGGGCCTGAGCATAGTTGCTGATCGTGGGTCTGCCGAAGAACAGCTCGTCGCTGGTAAAACCGTCGTACTGCGGCTGGGTCATGCCGGCCGTTTTCTCCATCCGGTCCCGCAACTTGGCGGGATCCCCCTTAGCGTCGACGTTGAAATTGGCGAGCCATTTTAAGCCCCGAGCTTTGGCTTCGGGCAGCGCGTCACCCGGCAACGTGCCGCCGTTCAGCGTGGTCACGGCGTGCAGGATGTGCTCCTTCATGAAGTCCCAACCGTAACTGCCGTTTTCCGGGACGCGCGAACTCACGCACGGGGGATAGTTCAAGATTTCCGGGATCGATCGTACGATCAGCCGCGCGTCCGCCCGGTTGCCGCTAACGGTGATGCGATGTTCGCCCGCCGCCAGTTCGCGAAACGCTTCGAGTCGGTCGGTGGTGGCGGTGATTACCGTGTCGCTCTCATCGAGCGTGATGGTTGAACCCGATTCTAGCTTGCCGCCTGTGAAGGCCATGAATACCCAGCCATCACGAGGATTCACAAACGTGAACGACTGCGTCGCAGCGTTCGCGCTAACGGGCTGGTTCAACACCTCGGCCACCAAGTTGTTCAGTTGGCGGACGTTGCTGAGGTCGATGGCGGGAGGATCGACGATGCTGATCGCGTAGTCCGTTTCCAGAACCGTCTTCTGCGTTTCGCGGTGCCGGACGACAGCATTCAGCGCGTAGTCACCGCGGGGGAGTCCGGCGAGACGGACGCGGAGGACACCATCGTTGGCGAGCGGGATCACTTGCGCGGGGATTGGGTCACCGTCGACGGTGACAACGCACTCCAAAATTTCGCGTTCTTGCCCCTGAAACCGATAAAACTGACAAGTCAGCTCCGGGTTGGAGCGGGGGATCTTATTTAACAGCGGTTGGAGCGGAACTAGCCGAGCAGCGTTTACCAGGGATCGTTGCGATGAGGAACCTTGGCGCGCCCCTTCGCTGACGGCCTCGAGCTTGACGTCGGCAAAATGGATTTCACCTGTCTGGCGGGTGGCGTACATGGCGACACCGTACTCATTGTTTCTGGAAGGCATCAGAGTGAATGTCCTTTCGTACAACGTCCACTCGGAATCCGCGGGAAACTTAGAGATGCCTGTCGCAGAAATCCAGCCTCGGTTGTGAACGATCAGCCCACCTGCGCGGCACTGGAAGCCCTTGGTCTTGACGTACGCGCTGAATTTGTAGGTTTCGCCGGGCACCAACGTCAAACCTTGCTGGCGCAGGCTCGTCGAGCCAGGCGTGTCGCCGTCGATTTTCAGGACAACAGCGGGCTGCTCTCCATCGGGCCCTCCCACGCGATCGTAGAACACATTCTTGGCCGAGGATGGACTCCAGAATTCGGGGAACTCCACTTGTTCCGCGTCAAAACGGCCGTTGATCAGCAAATTCTCACCTGCCGCCACAGCAGCGTGAACGGAAGTGGACAAGAGAGCGATGCCGAGCAACGTCAGAAGCATTCTCATTGGGGTTTCTCCTTGGTGGTTGAACGCGAGTCAGTTCGCGGTAATCAAATTGGCAATCATCGCCTGCGCCGCCCGATAGACGCTCGGACTTTCGCTCCCGTCAGCGCTGGATTGCGTGAGGCAAACGAAGACTTCGTCTACCTCCGGCTGACGTCCTTACTTGGCGGCGAGAGTCGTGTATTCAAAATCCCGGGTGCTGCTCGAATCAGTTGGAGCCTGATCGAGGGCGCCATCCCACTCGGGTCGCCCAATCCGGCCGCCCACTCAAGGCAACGCCCCTAGCAGGATACGGCAGCATCCCTTCACCCCAATACGGGGCGCGAAAAGACGGCGTCGTCCACGGATTTTGCCTCTCGGTCCTATCGATGGTTGGCCCGTATCGTAAGCCCTTCACGGCCTAGTGCCAACTCACCCACAAACGCATGCGAAACGGCACGTTTCTTCCCACTTTGAGTTTCGAGTAGCAGAACTCGCGTGAGAGGTTCGCATCGTTGCGTAGAGACAACGAAAGTCCGGACGACTTCCGCTACGATCACCCCCCACTTTCAAACCAGACGAAGCACTGGCGGAACGGCATTCACGTCGTCGCTAGAATCGACCGATTCTCGATCACCGAAAAGCTCGTATCGAGAGAGACCACAGACGGCGCCGTGCGAATACAATGGGGCGTATCATGTGTCATGATGGGGCAGGCGTCACGATGGGGCAGGCGTCACGATGGGGCGGGCGTCACGATGGGGCGGGCGTCACGATAGTGCGGGCCTCATGATGGGCGGGGAAGATCCGATTCAGCTAAAACCTAGACTTCAACTAACCACTCGACGTAACAAAAAATAGATGATCCACGTAAAGCAAGTTTCGAAGCGAGCCGGTTGGATGATGGCCGTCGTTGTGAGTGCCGCTTTGTATGCGGTCGGTTGCCACAACGTGACCATGGCGGGTGAGCCACACTACTACGAACCGGCAGAGCCTGGGCAGCCAAAATTGATCCAGTGCGACGTTGCCGTGTACGGAGGCACTCCCGCCGGGGTGACGGCGGCGATTCAGGCCGCGCGAGAAGGGAAGTCCGTCGTCCTGTTTTCCTTCAACCGGCACGTTGGCGGGATGACGTCCGGCGGATTGACCTCGACAGATCTAGGACGAAAAGAATCGATCGGCGGAATCGCACTCGAATTTTACAATCGGATTGGAAAGGCACGCGACTATCGTCCTGGGGAAGCCGAGACGCTGTACCGAAAAATGCTCGATCAAGCGGGCGTGAACGTTTTGCTGGGACGTGCACTGAGCTCCGTGGAAATGCAGCATCAGCGACTGGTTTCGGCAACCATGGAAACGGGAGAAACCGTTCGGGCAGCCATGTTCGTGGACAGCACTTACGAAGGCGACCTGCTGGCGGCTGCGAATGTTTCCTATCATGTGGGACGAGAACCGGCGGCGACTTACGATGAATCGCTCGGCGGGCAATGGCAGGACGTGTCGTGGAAGGACGTCTACCAATTTTGCCGGCTGCCGGTCAGTCCCTACGTGATTGCGAATGATCCGGCGTCCGGTCTGCTACCCGAAATCGCCGCGGAAGCTCCTGGAAAACCGGGCGAAGGCGACTTCAAAGTCCAGGCGTACAATTTCCGACTTCAACTTTCACTCGGCGCAGACCGGATCGCGTTTCCGAAACCGCGCGGTTATGACGCGGGTCGCTACGCGCTGCTGGCCCGCTTTCTAAACTTTGATAAACGCATCGATTGGCGTCTGAACTACACGACGGCCCCGTTGACCGATGGCCCGGTGCAGATGCGGCTGGGCGACAGCAACAACGCTGGCAGTTTTTCGTCCGACTATGTCGGTGGCAGTCACCGCTGGCCCGATGGCACGTACAACTCCGGCTCGTTCACCGAACTGCCTCCGCCACGCCAAGGACTTCCACTGCCGCTGCGTGAATTGTACGAACTGCGCGAACGCATTTTCCAGGACCACGTCAACTATCAACAAGGATTGATGTACTTCTTGGCGAACGATCCTCAGGTTCCCGAGACGCTGCGAAAAAGAGTCAACGCATGGGGACTCGATCCATTGGAGTTCACGGAAACCGGATTCTGGCCTCATCAGTTGTATGTGCGTGAAGGCCGTCGCATGGTTTCAGACTATGTCGTTACGCAGGCGGATTGTGAATCGAGACGAATCGTCAATGATTCCGTGGGGTTGGCTTCGTATCCGATGGATTCTCACTTTTGTCAGCGTGTGGTTGTGGAAGAAGACGGAATTCAAACGGTGCGGAACGAAGGTGGTTTTGGACATGGATTCCCGAAGCCGTATCCCGTTTCGTACCGCTCGATCGTTCCCAAAAAGAATGAATGTCAAAACCTGTTGGTGCCGGTTTGCCTGTCCTCGTCCCATGTTGCCTTTGGATCGATCCGCATGGAGCCGGTGTACATGATTCTGGGCCAAAGCGTCGGCACCGCCGCAGCCATGGCGATCACCAAACAGATTGCCGTGCAAGATGTGGACTACGCCAAGCTGAAAGCAAAACTCGAGCGAGACGGCCAACGACTCGTCTGGAACCAACAGGCTGTTGGCAAATCAGCGAAGCCGCTAGCCGGACTGGTGACGGATGTGGCGGAAGCAAAAACCACCGGCTCGTGGACCTCCGGCGCGTTGGCTCCCGTCTGTGGTCTGACCTACCTTCACGATGCCAATAACGGCAAGGGGGAAAAAACGGTGACCTTCAACATCAACGTTCCCAAGCCTGGCACTTATCAAGTGAAGCTGTTGTATGTCGCCTCGGGCAATCGATCCAGCAAGACGCCCGTGACCGTCACCGTGAGTGAAGAAGAAAAGAAGTTGACCGTCAACCAGCGCAGGGCCACTGCGAATGGTTCATCGCTAGGAAGCTTTCGCATCCACGATTCGGTAACGGTGACGGTAGCGAACCAAGACACCGATGGCTTCGTGATCGTTGATGGCGTGCAGCTCTTACCGCAAGACTAGTCTTTTCGGCATAACTCCTCAAAGCGGCGAAGCTGCTAAACGTAGCCTAGGCTACGTTAAGCTCAATGAGTTGTGCGGAGCTGCTTACGTCGGACGTCGGAGGCTGCGGTCGGCCAGTGCACGGTGCGAGTTGGGATCAATAACGCCTGCGATAGCGTTTTTTGCCGCGACTGCTACTCCGCGTCATTCGCCTGCATTCCCCTTCTAGTTCGGGCTCTGCTGTTTCTTCTCGGCTAGCCTTCCGTTCGTTTACGAATCGAAACGGGAATCCGAAGCAATCACGGACGGCAAGTTCTCGGCATCCTTAACCGCCCTCCGCTGCACCGCGCCGTTACCGACGGAGTCGCCACCGCGAACAGCTCTAAAGTGCAAGTCTGTAAAGTACAAAGCCGGATCTGATTCATCGCATCGCACCACCGATCTTTTCTGTTGTAACAGAATAACAACCGCAAAAAAACACTCATACCGACTCCGCAGCATCCGTTGGCTCGCGTGCGAACAACGAGTCGTGAACCAGTGTCCAGCACCGCAACCGCTCGTCGAAATACCATTATTCGTGGCGAGTAAAAAATGCAGCACTTTTTGATTGACGCGCGGCAAAGCACCCCATATGGTTATACGCTCCCCGCTAACGTGAGGAAACCATCCGTTGCGCCGTTTGAGCAATCGATTGAGCGCTGCTGTTCGGCTACCCTCACTCATCGAGTTCTTATTCAAAAGGTTGAACCGTGTTCTGTAAATTGTCCACGTTCGCATGGCTCTACCGCGATGACTCTCATCGCGGGCGGCGACCGACCGACGTGAGGGCGGACGCCTCGCGCGGCTTTACGCTCGTCGAGTTGCTTGTTGTCATTGCAATCATCGGAGTGCTGGTCGGATTGCTATTGCCCGCCGTCCAAGCTGCTCGTGAAGCAGCCCGCCGCATGCAGTGCTCCAATAATGTGAAGCAATTAGGATTGTCGATTCAAAATTACCACGACACTTTTCGCAACTTACCACCGTCGTCGCGGACGCTCGGTAGCGGGTCGACCGGCATCTGGGTCCGCTTAACCCCCTTCTTCGAACAGGGCACCATTTCAGACCAGTACAACTTCAACGTCGGGTACAGTCAAAATTTGCCGTTGCTGCAAAACATGACCGTGTCGGCATTGCTCTGTCCCAGCGCCACAGTGACCGAATCCGCCTTCGAAACCGGGGTCCAGACCACGCATTATTATGGTAATAGCGGCCCGATTGGAACGAATCCGTCGACCGGGTTGGACTATCCACGCGACACGGCAAACGAGAGAGCGGACGGTGCATTTGGTGAGTACGCCATCGGCGGTTTTTTTGGACCCAAAGTCAAAGCCGACTATTCCTCGGTTACCGACGGGCTCTCCAACACCATCGCGATCGGAGAAGTGGCCTACAAGGAATATCCCAAGTATCGAGCCTGGAACCGCGGCGTGTATTACGCCAGCGGCGTTGCCCTACTGAGCACGAAGAATCACAAATTCCCGATCAACATCGCGGTTGCCAATCCAAGCATCGCCCCCAGCTTTAGTTTTAACAACGGCGGTTATGGCAGCCAACACCCCGGCGGGGCAATGATGGGGATGGGCGATGGTTCGGTCCGTTTCTTTACTGAAAGCATTGCGATGCCGACCTACTTGGCCCTAGCCAGTCGCGAAGGCGGAGAGGTGGTGGAAGTACCATGAGCAACAAACGAACCTATACCGGCGGGGCCGCACGATTCAAACTTCCGTGCTGTGGCGTCATCGCATGCGTTGTGGCGGTATGCCTGAGCGGCTGTGGCGACTCGGGCCCGCAACGTTATCAAGTTTCCGGCAACGTGACGCACGACGGCAAACCGGTACCCAAAGGGTCCGTTTTGTTCCAGCCCGAAGGCTCTGCGGGCAGCGGCAGCGAGTACGGAGTGGCCGTCATCCAAGACGGTCGTTTTGACACCGCGGCCGAAGGAGGCCGTGGGGTTTTGGGCGGTGCCTACACCGTGGCGATCGAGGCCTTTGACGGTAGCGACGTTGACCTAGATATGATGCCGGATGGGCGATCTCTCGCCAACGGTTATCGCAAACCGCTCGAGCTTCCAAAAGCAGACAGCAACCTTGATTTTGAGTTGACCGAGTCGTCGAAATAACCGTCACCGAGTCGGCAATGTTGATCGAGTCCTGGGAACCGACGCCTCAAGCGTTCGTTGTTGATTCCCAAGCGATGCCAAAGCGTTCGCGCCGAGAATCCGGAGACGGACTCCTCGGCGCGAACGTTGTCAGCAAACTCCTCGGTCGCGTCTCTCTGCGTCACCCCACGGCTTCCGTCAATGCAACCGCATTCCTTGCCCCCATAAGCGTAGCGACATCCCCGGAATCCGAACCGTAGTACGCCGCCGACCCCGCGGCGTCGGTTGGGACATCCGCGCTGGCCTTCCGGTGGTATTCGCTGTGCTCAAGCCACCAGCGACTGTCTGTCATCCCGTCGGGATGAAAATTGCGTAAACCCCAAAAACCGCAACCCCAACTTTTCCACAGCCCAGGTTAACGCCCAAACGGCTGATGGGATTTCTCCCCATCATTCCTGCCTAGCTGCTTACCGCAGCGACTCGAGCCCTTCCATTTCATGGCGGAAATCAAATTGTAAATCGGGGTGCACCTTTTCGATCGCCTTTTCGATCTTCTTCAACTGGGCCGCGTACATGTTGGCGCTCACTCGGCAATTGCCAATCCGGACCTCGCGATCAATAAAGCGGCGACAAAAATGGATCCGAATCTGCAGTTCGGTTTCTTTATCTCCGGAATAACGAATGCGTTTGTCCATCGATCGAATGATCTTTCGCATCGTCTTTTTGTGAATGAACGTCGCGGTGGGAAATTGCTCATCAATCTCCGCACACACTTCATTCGCATATCCCCGTTCGTCACCCGACTTCATCAGCAGGTAGGTCAACAATTCTTTGTTATCGACCTTAAATTTCGCCAGCCGCACGCAGGCGTCCAAAAGTTCCTGATGATCGAGAACCGCAAGCGCCTTTTTCAGCTCCGAAACGGTTGCCGCTTTCATACTCGAACCTGTTTTTCTCGGATCATGGTATCAATGACTCTCTCGCGATTCGTGCCAGTTATCGCGTACTTTGCCCCGAATCATATTCCGCACACGGGAAACACGTAAGGTCACGCCCACGTGAGGCCCCGTTCCAGAGCCGTCCTCCGGCGGGGGCGTGCGATCCGCGACCGAGGCGGGAACTGGGCTCAGGGGTCATACCTCAACCCCCACTCCCAAGCGTGAACGCGAGAGTTCGTTCCGCGTCGGTCCGTTATCTCTAGTTCCGCGTCGGGTGATTTCGCCGCGGGTCACCAGCCGCGACGGCTGACACAACCGGACCGAAACCACCTTGTTCCCGCAGTAGCGATCTGTAATCGGCACGATTGCATGTGATTTCCTTGCATCCCGAATTAAGCTTGCTTTAGAATGAGTGATTAAGCATGCCGATTGTCATGAAACACGAGAGAGTTGTTCGGCATTGATTTTGCTTGCGGTCGCGACCGGATCTTGTTGCCGCAGACTGCACCGACTTGACCCGCCACGCAGGTCAGACGCTCGTGACTTGCCGGTTTGGCCTGTCACCCCCCTCAACGTTCCGCTTTCGACGAACCATCCAAAGAGCGATCGAGTCATCGAGATGGATAACAAACGATCCACTTCCCCCACCCCTTCTGAACGCGACGCCCCCGCTCCGCTGGCGAATGGCGAAGAATTTGACGAGCGTTTTTTGCTGCAGTGTCTGATGGACCATATACCCGACAGCATCTATTTCAAGGATGCCGAAGGCCGATTCATCCGTATCAACCGGGCCAAGGCGGAACGATCGGGTTTGCCATCCACCGAAGAAGCGGTGGGCAAAAGTGACCTCGACTACTTCTCCTCCGAACATGCGGAGAAAGCGATGGCGGATGAGCGAGCGATCATGACGACCGGCCAACCGTTGATCGAATCCGAAGAGCACCTGATCTGGGGCAGTGGTTTGCAACGTTGGGTGTCGACCACGAAATTGCCGTTACAAGCAAAAGACGGGAAGGTGGTCGGAACCTTTGGGATTTCGCGGGACATCACAAAGCTAAAACAAACCGAAAATGCATTAGAGCGTGCCAAGGAGGCGGCCGAGTCCGCGAACCGAGCGAAAAGTGAATTCGTTGCCAATATGAGCCACGAGATTCGAACGCCCATGAACGGCGTGATCGGCATGGCCGAACTGCTGCTCGACACGGAGCTCAGCCCATCCCAACGCGAATACACTCAAGCCGTCCTAGAGTCAGGCGAGGCGTTGCTAACGCTACTCAATGAGATCCTTGATTTTTCAAAGATCGAGGCCGGCAAACTCGAGTTGGACCCCCGACCATTTGACTTGCGCGACAGCATTGGCACGATGATGAAATCGCTGGCCGCCCGCGCTCACCACAAAGGACTCGAATTGGCTTGCCACTTCGATCGCGAGCTGCCCGAGAGAGTGATCGGCGATGTCGGTCGATTGCGACAAGTCTTGATCAACTTGGTCGGCAACGCGATCAAGTTTACCGAGCGTGGCGAAGTCGTTGTCGATCTTAAAGTGGAGGACCGCACCGATGATCACGTGCAAATCAAATTTTCCGTTAGCGACACCGGAATCGGCATTCCTAACGACAAGCTAAAAACGATTTTTTCGGAGTTCGAGCAAGCCGATAAATCGATGACACGCAAATATGGCGGGACGGGATTGGGGTTAGCAATCGCGTCGCGGTTTGTCGAACTGATGAAGGGCGAATTAGCCGTGTCCAGCGTGCTAGGCCAAGGGACAAACTTTAGCTTCACGATTGGATTGCCGATCAGCGAGCAAAAACTGACGCAGAAAGAACAGATCTCTCCCGACTCCATTGCGGGTTTGCGGGTCTTGATTGTCGACGATAATGCAACCAATCGCCGCATCCTGCAAGAGACGCTGCAAGGCTGGGGAATTGAATCGCAAACCGCTGGGCACGCCCGTGACGCACTTCAGCAAGTCAAAGGAGCGGTGCAGCAAGGGCAACCATTCGATTTAGTCATCTCCGATGTGAACATGCCTGAAATCGATGGATTTGAACTGGTTCAATCGCTTCGACACGACCACGAGCTGGCCGAAACCACGGTGATGCTGTTGACGTCCGGTATCCGTTCGGGTGACCTTCCTCGCTGCGAACGATTGAATGTCGCGACGCACCTGATGAAACCGGTAAAACAATCGGAGTTATTGGAGGCGATTTCGCAAACGGTTGGCAACCTACCGCGTGTTCCACAGGAAGTCACCGTCAATCAAACGCGGCCTCTCACAAGCTCACGAAGCCTGAACATCCTGCTAGTCGAAGACAGCCTCGTCAATCAAATGGTCGCGATCGGATTATTGAAAAAGGGGGGGCACACGTATACGGTGGCAAACAACGGGATCGAAGCGGTCGAGTTATCAGCATCGAACCCCTATGACCTGATCCTGATGGACATCGAGATGCCCGAAATGGATGGACTACAGGCAACTCGCGCGATCCGTGAACGCGAACGATCCACGAACAAACACACGCGGATCATCGCGATGACGGCCCACGCGATGAAGGGGGACGATGACCGCTGTTTTCAAGCCGGGATGGACGCCTACCTGACCAAACCGATTCGCCAAGCCGCCTTGCTCAATGCGATCAGCAAACTTGAAATCGACTAAGCCTTGGATTGCGTTTGGCACTTTGCAATCGCGCTGCGAACATGGGTCAATACCCACGCCAACACTTCCTCGGGCGTCATTGCATCGGTTTGCAGGATCACGGCATCCTCGGCGGCTCTTAGCCGACCGACCGCACGCGATTCATCTTCACGGTCTCGCTTGTTCTGAGCCGCCAACACTTGGTCGAACGACATGTGCCGTCCCGTGCTGGTCAATTGTTCGCGGCGGCGGCGGGCCCGTTCCTCAGGCGATGCGGTCAGAAAAATCTTGCACTCCGCTTCGGGAAAGACTTCCGCCCCCTGGTCACGCCCTTCGGTGACAATGTCACGCCCCTCGGCAATCCGGCGTTGCTGAGCCGACAATTGGCTGCGGATCGCCGGTTCATCCGCCAAGTATCGGATCGCATCGGTCACCGTGGGCGAACGGATCTCGTTGGAAACATCTTCTCCACTTAACAGAATCGTTTCGCCATCCCATTGCAAATCAATCCCGCGAACCACTTCGATTAACGCCTGGGTATCATCGAATTCAACTTGGGCACGTATGACTCCCAATGTCGCAGCGCGGTACAGCGCTCCGGTATCTAAAAAATCAAACTTCAATTCGTTGGCAACTTGCCGTGCGATACTACTTTTTCCAGCCCCCGCTGGGCCGTCAATGGCTACGATCACAATGCGTTCTCTCTGGTGGCGTTTGCGTTGATGGATGAATCGTTGGAATACTTGTCGCTCGCTGGCCGCGTCAACCGAGCTTGCACTTGCGTCTTTAACGCGGCGAGACTTTGCTCAATCATTTGCGGCTCCACGTCCGCGTCGGTGGAGCTTGACGCCGTCTTTTTCCCGAACCGTAATCGATAGAACGTGTCCGTCAATAGACGAATCGGCGAAGAGGCGTCTGAACTCGCATTGGGCGCGGTTTGATCCGCGAACCGATTTAACTCCGCATCGGCGACGTCGGCAAATTCGTATGGCGTTTGAGCGGGTTGGCGTCGAATCCCGCATTGCAGCAAGCAATCGAGCGCCTCGGCATAGAAGGCAAGACTCGGACGAGAGGGTTGCGGCGGACGAGGCAGCCTTGCACGCCAACGAATTGCCGAGACCCCTCGCACCGATCCAAACAGCCCGAGCGTCAGGATCACACCAAATAACGCCGCGGGCCACGAGAAACCATTCCGCAAGGAAAGAGTCCCGCCACCGAGTTGCCCCGCCTGAATTTGGTCGATCACCCCTTTCAACACCATCGTTAATACATTTCTCGATTCGATGATGGGAGACATTGCCGTTTTGGTTTTGCCTGACGTCGACGCTTTACTCGTATTCAAGTCGACCACATAACCTTTCCAAAGTGTTTCGGCCAAGTCGATCACGCTGTTGACGCCTTGTGTGTTCCCCTCGGAATTGCTGCCTCCCGGCGTGGCGTCTAAACGCAGCCAATACTCCTCTGACTTCGGTTGACCATACACCACCTGATGAATGTCTCGCTCGTCAATCAACGCTTCGACCCAAGCATGCGCATGCGATTGACGGGCGACATAATAATGCCCTAGTTCGTTGAAATCATCGGTGTGGTAGCCGACAACCAAGCGCGCCGGGATGCCTTGGCTTCGCAACATCATCGCAAGCGCCGAGGCGAAATATTGGCAGTGCCCACGACGGTCCGTCGCGACAAATTTTTCGATTGGATCGACGGTTCCCGACGACTCCGCGTTTAGATTCAAGGTGTACTCAAAGCCACCTTCGATACTAAGAAATTCGACGAACCGTTGCGCAATCGCCACGGGGCCGCTCTCATGCTCAGGCATGCTGCTGGCGATCGCGTCGGCCAAAAGCTTCACCGTTGGCATTCGCTTTTCGTTAAACCGGAGCAACCGGTTACGATATCCGCGACGAAACCGATCGGAGGAATCCAATCCCAATCCCCTCCTCTGACTCTCATACCGCCGGTTCTTGAGCTCCGCAAGTTCCGATTCGCTGACAGGCTCGGTTGCCGCCGAGCGAGCAATCCATTCCGATTGATAGCCGTCGCGGAATGCGTGAGTTCCAAACGCATACCGAATCGGCGGATGCTCCCATTCAGCTCGATCGCGACGCCCAATCGTCCACCGATCATAGCGGTGAACCACATCGGATTGTCGATTGGTACGGAAGTAGGGCGCAATCGCAAACAAGGAGTCGCTTCTCATCGCTTTACAATCGATGTCCACATGCACGGCATCATAGAAATTCCGATCGTTACTTCGCTGCGGAAAATACTCTAACGGCAAACGTTGAGAATCGTGGATCGTGCTGCCGGGAAGCGAAGACCAATCCGCGGTCGCTTCCCCCTTGTCATCGTGCGAATGATAATGTTCGAGCACTCGCCCACGCAAATAGATGCCGTTGATGGCTTGATAGGGCTTCTCGGTCGCTCGCTCCGTCATCCAGACGCGAAGGGCAACCTCGGTGTTTTGCTGCATTTGCCCAAATTGCTTCAAACGAACCACGTCGTCGAAGCCTACTAACGCGTTGCCTTCATTGTTCATTCGCGCGGACTCCGTCGTCCGCGGGATCGCGTAAAAGAAAGTGCCCCCGATCATCAAAACCGCCGGAATCATCGACCACAAAATCGTCGGCAGCATGCCTCGCTGTGTGACCGGCGCCGCGTCAACAGAGTCCGCAGCGACGTGCTGCGTTGGCCAGCTCTCCACGCCGCCAAGCGAAGTCGACATCCCGGAAATCTCTGTTCCCCCCTCACCCGGCTCGACGCCCGACAAAAGGGCCAGTGCATAGGCTGCGACCAAGCCAATCGGGACCATCAAGATCCCAAAACTCAAGGCGTTGTTAAAGACCGCCGCGACGATCAGTTCCAGCAGACAGAACACGCACAATTGTTCACAAACCCGCCGCGTTTTCCGCTGCAGCATCAAGATCGCTTGCACCAACACCAACAATTCGGAGACTGCGACAAGATGCCGATCTCCAGAGCGGTAGAGGTCCAGTGTGATCCAAAACCGACTGCTGGGATCGATTACGATAAAATCGCTGACGCAATAGACCGCCGACGCGATCATCGCCATGTAGGCGAGGGCAGCGGGAAGCGAAAATAACGCTAACCAATCGACGAACAGGTAGCCAAAGACGGAAAAGAAAATCGCAACCAGGGCAAACGTCTCCGTTTCCGCATTGCTGGCCAGAACCATGCCGCCGAGACAGGACAAAATCGCGAAGAATAACTTCACGCGCCCATCCACTCGCGCTTCTGCGCCCTTTGAAACAGGTGCGATGATTGTTGACATAAGTCTCCGTTCCTTGCTTTGCCCCCCTTTGAAGTGACGCCAACGTCGCTTTTCAAGGATCTGCTCGACTACCTTCTCATCTTATCCCGCCACCGCCACGTCGGAAACACCGCGAATACCTCAAGCCCCGCTCTGGGACCGCGTTTCTTACTTCTCATTGCTCACTTCAAACCATCCTCGCTCCGCAGCGGATGAGACGTCGATCCAGCGCAAGGCGCGACGACGCAGCCAGCGATCAAAGACGCGACGCTCCTCATCACTGGTCGACGCGAGCGTCGGATTCCTCGCACGGGGACTGACAACCAACAGATCCTTGAACCGCCCTCCGACACCGGCGGCTTGGTCCAACGCGGCCGTGAAGGTGGGCGAATCGGTGACTTCCAAACGCGAGAGCAGTGACAGCACCTCGCGTTTTTGCTCGGCTGAAGCCCCCGCCATCATCGCCAGCGGTTGGCGACCGGCCGCCACCAATACAATTCGATTCGTCGTCAAGCCGCTCAATCGCAGCACCAGGGAGGCGGCGACGCTAATCGCCAGTTCGACATTCACATTCGACGTTTTCGGCGTCGCGAGAAAACCATCCACTAGCACACATAGTTCATATCGTTGCGATTGTTCGTACTGGCTGACCACCGGTTCATTCAAACGTGCCGAGGTTCGCCAATGAATTTTTCTCAACGTGTCCCCATCGCGATAAGGACGCAATCCAAAAAAATCGCCATCGGATCTTCCGCTCCGTTCACTCGCTCTCGAGACGCCTTCGTGTCGTCCCGAAAGTGCCCGTTGCCATCCTCGCTTGAGCGTGACAAGGTTCGGGAACACCTCGAGAGTTTCGTCGTGGTTATCGGTGACTTTCGCGGTCAACAAATCGAGTGGAAACGAGCTGGCAACACGCAACGGACCAAACGTCAATCTCCCACGAGATTGTGGGACCATCATGGAAGAGGTCGTCGCGGTGCTCGCCGCAGCGATGTACTGGATCGCTCCTCCGTAGGGAGTCCCGATGGGTTCACGTTCGTGTTGCGGAGCTCGTGATTTGACTTGGTCTTCCACTCGAAGCAACCACAACGACATCCAAGCGCTGTGATTGGTCACCTCGAAATTTACCGCAAATGCTTTCCCCGCAAACGCCTCGGTTGGCAAACGCCGGCGAATCGAAAGGGCCATCAACGCCCCGCGGGACCATCGCCACTGTACGAACAGGGCCCCGACCAAGATGCCGGCAACGACCAGCAACAAATTGAACCCGCGCAGCGCTCCCCCAAGCATCGCAAACGTGCTGACAAAGACGAAATGCATCCCCAGACGTGTCAAACGCACCTTACGCGATTGGACCGACGAGTTCAGCGATTCGTTGCGAAGTAGCATAAAAAAACCGACTAAGAGTCATACACGCAAAACCGATCCGCCGCCTGCTCGGCGATCGCGACCACGGTGTGCCCCCCTCGACGTGCCCCCGAGAGCAACGTCATGCGAGTCACCGTCATGCGAGTCACCGCCCCCGAGAGTAATCTCACTGCGAGTTCCCGCCAGCAGCCAATCACACGCCAAGACGTGAATCGCCGAACGGGTGCGTCCGCAGCTAAACGGGCACCGCCACCTGTTCGATAATCGCTGCGATCTGCTTCTCGACCAATAGCCGACTCGGCCCTTGGAAAACACTGTCGTGAACCACCCGGTGCGATAGCGTAGCCACCGCTAACGCCTTGATATCGTCGGGCGTCACAAAGTCACGCGACTCGGTGATCGCTCGGGCTTGGCAACCACGATAGAAACTGAGCGCCCCGCGCGTGCTGACCCCGTATTCGAACTCAGCGTGCGAGCGAGTCGCTTCGACAATGTCCAACAGGTAATTGACCAACGATTCCTCAAACACAACATCGCGCACGTTCGCTTGAGCGGCGCGAATCGCATCGAGTGTGGCAACCGATTGCAATCGATTGACCGGTTCGCCGCTACGATGCGTCACCAAAACCTCGCGTTCCCAGCGACGGTCCGCGTAGCCGATCGAAGTCCGCAACAAGAATCGATCCAACTGACTTTCCGGAAGTGCGTACGTGCCTTCGAACTCGAATGGGTTCTGTGTCGCCACGACAATGAAGGGTTGTGGCAGCGGATGGGTCACTCCATCGATCGAAACACTCCCTTCGCTCATCGCTTCGAGTAGTGCGGATTGCGTCCGCGGTGGGGCTCGATTGATTTCGTCGGCCAACACCACGTTGGCGAAAATGGGTCCCGGGTGAAACTCAAATTCCCGCCGATCACTGCGGTAAACCATGCTGCCGGTAATATCGCTGGGCAACAAGTCAGGCGTAAATTGCAAACGCGAAAATTTTCCGTCGATGGAATGCGCGAGCGCTTTTGCAGCCAACGTCTTTCCCACCCCGGGCACATCTTCGAGCAAGATATGCTCGCCGGCCAACAAGGCTACAACTAACATCTGAACGACATCGGATTTGCCAAAGACGACCTGTTCAATGTTTTGTCGCAAAGAACGAGAGGTGTCGTAGGCTTCTCGCGTCATAGTATTCTTTAACTTGGAAACGTTCGTTGATCGGAAACACGTTGATCGGAAACAGCTCAATGCCACCGGTCGCTCTCAACAACCGCCTCACCCGACCCCCCCGGCTTGGGGCAAGGGCATAAACTCGGCCGCGGTTGCACCAAGACGCTACCGGAAACACGTCACTTATCGTAACGGACAAACGAACCCGCTTCCATCCGACATGCACTGAATCGGAAATCTTCATGCAAAGCAAATTTCATTGCTTATTCATTGGCTAGCGGAACGAATCGGCTCTCGAATCGCGTTCATCAACTCCCGATGCTCAGCCGCGAGGTTGTTCCCCAGCGAAACATCGCCGGCTCGATACAGCAAGCAAAACTCTCCCTCCACCTCTTTAGCGATCACGCGATGCTCAGACGTGCATGCCGATACCGCACTTTTCCAATAGCTGATCGCCGCCTCGAACATCAATCCATCTGGTGAACCCGTATCTTCCGTCGCGGAGAAATCCATTCGATCGCGATGTCCCTGACCCTCCGTCCAATGGCTCCCGCCGGGTAAGCAGAAAACGCTACCCAGACCCGTTGCCAAGGCCCAGCGGAGTCGCCAAATGATCCCCCATCGTGCGTGATTATTACGGTGCCCTGGCTGCGCGGTGTCGTGTATAACAGAAAGGGACATTGCGGCTTTGCTCGTGCAGACGTAAATCTCAGTCGCTTTGGTTTTCAGTCGATGTTTGCAAGCCAATGATGTTTGCAAGCCAATATGATGCCTGCAAACCAATACAGAGCAGCCGCTCGCCCCACCCCGGCCAATCGATCGCTTATAATCTGAAAAATCAGCGTGGTTTCTTTTCTTGACCAACGGGGTAATAACAAAGTGCTTGCTTAGTGATCCCCAGAGCGAAGCCCAAGCGGATCACCGCAACGATGGATGCGGTTTGCTGAGTTGAGTCACAAAACCACGTCTTAGCCACATTGAAGTACGGTTAAAAATAGGGGAGTTAGGGAATGACCGGTATCGAACCCCGAAACGCAGTCCGTTTCGCTCGGCTGCTAATCGCATTGTTGTTGGGGGGACTCTTGAGCGGCGGCGTTCATGCTCAGTATCCACCTCACTGGAGTGAGCCGGAGGATTTGGAGGAGCCGATCAACACCGAGCGAATGTTTGTTTTCGTCGATGGGATTTATCTTGCGCCACCATGCCAGATCGAAGTTGCAATTGAAGACGCCAAAATTGTCATCAATGAGCAAACCTATGGTGCAGACTCATTTGATTTCACTACCGACACACGGATGGGAAGTGATCCATTGCACGGCGGGCACTACCACTCGATGGAGATGCATCGCATTCCCGGCGGAAAGTCCGAAGTGGTGTTGAGGCAATTCTCTCGTCAACTGCGTGCACGAATGTACGGCGCCGTGCTGGTACTCTATTCGGGCGAGACTCCAATGCTGCTCAATTCCTTGCGGGAAGGGCATGACCTACTCAAGGCACTGATCGCAAAGGGAACGGGGCACCAAGACGCCACAGCCATGCTCGAACTAGCGTCCGATGATCTTGATCTCGAACTATGCAATCGCCTTCTCGCCGACTTTGAGCCCACGCCCGACTTCATTCGCCGCGCATCCGAGTTGGTGGAAAAACAAGCCATGGTCGAAGAGGCGAACAACCGAAAGGCAGCTGCATTGATCTTGGGTCAACAAATCTCGTACCCCTTGAGTATATTTGCCATGATCGTGGTGGTGTTTGCGTTTGGTCATCTCATCTCAAATCCCCAACAACTTGCCGCCAATCATGAAGACCCACGCGTGGTCGCCAATGCCAAGAAAGCCACGATCGCCTCGCTCGCGATCTTGGCGTTACTCTCCCTGGTCGACCTCATCTGGACGTTGATCGCTCACGAAAGTGGCACGATGCGTGAACTGAATCCACTCGGCAGCGGATTGATTGATCGACCGGCACAACTGGTCCTGTTCAAAATCACACTCACGACATTGTCGATCGGTTTACTGTATTGGCTCCACGAACTGCCCCTGGCGCGTCGGGCCACGTGGTGGTGCTGCTTGGTGCTGACCTTGCTGACGGCTCGTTGGTTGACCTTCAACTCGATGTTCTTATAGCGATGTTGCAATAGCCATCGTTCCGATCGTCAGCAACTCGAAGCTCCTTATTGACGCTCCACGGCATCCTTCGCTAGACCACGTTCTGACGCACACTGCGACGGGCTAATTTTGATCGAGACCGCGGCGGCTCCGCTAACATCGTGGTGAGACGGGACAACCTGCTACGGGGCAACCTGCGACGGGGCCAGCAACGGCTGTAACGCCTCTTTGATGATCGCTTCACTGCCGCGTGCGACCCAGCGCCATCCGTGATCAAAGCCATCGACGAAGGCTTGTTCACTGGGGATATACCCTGGCCAACATTCGCCATAGCCGACCGTCATGACGAAACGATCGGGGCTCATCTGCTGGGCCATTAACTGATAATGAACGAACGATTCGCCTGGCATCAGCAATAGTCTCGCCTCTCCCAACTCCAAGCACGGCAGGTCAATCGGCTGTCCCCTCTCGACACGATCCAAGGAACTAAGGCCCATTGCCGCGCTGATCCGATTCTCGACCGTCGCTTGCTCATTCTCAAGCACTTGCATCATTGACGGGCGGGTAAACGCGGGCTCGTCAATGAACGGTAATTTTAGCGATCCCATTTTTAGAGCGACTCGGTCTAGAGGCGTGCGGACCGTGGCAGCCTCCGCTTGCTTCATGGCTTGATAGACGCGATCGGCCAAAACCGCGCGCATCGCAGGGGCGCCATCGTTGTATTTCCCTGCGGTCACATCGCCGCTGCAACCGCTCAGATAAATTTGTTTCGTCGGTGGTGTGTCGAGCTGACGGCGGCGACGCGCGATGCCAACGAAATCGGCACTCACGGCCCCCTTGCCATAGTGGCTCATCGGATGCGTTGCATAACACGAAACAACCGCCAACGCCTTTGTGTCGTGATAGAACGTGATCGACTTCAACATCGGATCAATTTCGCCATCGTCGGCGGCGGCATAAGCGGGAACGCCTCCTGAACCGCTTCCACGATCGTACCCCACCGTGCCGTCGGCACGGATGACACGTCGACTTGATGCCACTTTCTCAACCGCCGCTTGACCGAGCCCAATGTGCGTAAGCGGCTCGGCCTCGGCAACCGCAGCCTTCATCGCACGCACCACGTCATCAATACAGCGAGCGTGAAAATCGACATCGTATAACTCTCCCTGTAACCCCACGGTGTCCAGGTATCGTTGGGCCCCAGAGTCCGAAATGGGCGCATCATGTTGGTGCAGCGACGAGACCAAGACATGATCTCGCGTCGTCATTGCCGCGGCGGCCAGCGCGTCTCGCCATTGATCATAGGCGCCATTGCGAACCTCGCACCAATCCAGCGCCACCAACACGATAGGGGAATCGGCGCCGAGCAAAACCAAACCATGGGCCTCCAATGGATCGTCGATCTGTTTCACCTTGGTCTTAATGATCCCCATGCAGCGATGCCCAAGCGGAATCGTGATGTCAGCCGAGAAGGTGGCAATCTTAAATTGCCCCGGATCGGCACCGTCGGCAACGCGGTTGCCGATCGCGGCAACGCACCCAACCAGGATAAAAAAGCTGAGCTGGAAAATTTTTGCATTCATAAAAAGCGTTCTTCTCGGAAGGAATACGAGCTGGGCAGCCAATCAGACGCAACCGACGCCAATCTCGTTGGCAAAATCGAGTCGCTACGGGATTCGCATGATAATGCAATTCGCGCCAAGGTGCTGGTCCAGCACACCCCGTCTTGTCGGCACATCCCCCCGCGCCGTGCGCTACGGCCGAACTCCGGAGTCTACACGGGCGACTGTGATTCAGGTTAAGATGGAGCCTCTACGTCCTTTTTGCAGTTGCCCTGTTGCCGATTCCCCTAACAAACTCACACCCCGCAGCGTGAGCGAGGAACTGAATCAATATCGACAATCCCTCGCTGACGCGTCGGTGTATGAATAGCGTGCAACTTCAATGCGTCGGCGACGGCGCTGCGTCTCCTACCTCCACTCCCTCCTTCCTCGAATTTCCGCTGTGAATGCACCCCAGTTGTTCAAAACGCCCATGAATCAATATCACTCGACGCCAATCGCAATGGCGAGAATGACATTTTTATATCTGTTATCAAGCCTCACTCCTGTCTTTGCCGCAGATCCGAACGCCGCCGCCAATGAGTTAGAGTTCACGCTCCAGCGCACGGTGTCACACCAAGGCTTCGACGGCAAACAGTGCTGGGTGCATGCTCGCGCCGGAGTGATCCCGCCAGGCAAAGAATCCGACGAACCGTCCATTGTCATGACGATGCAAAAATTATTGCTCACTGGCTCGGACGTTTTTTACGCACTGAACCAGACTCGCTCGGACGCTCAGGGAGAGACTTGGAGCGATCCCGTTTCAATCGATTCGTTTGCTCGCCAAAGCGTTTCGGCCGATCCGTCGGCGGAGTTGCCGACGGGAGCCGCGATCGCGCCGCAACTGCTACGTGCGGGCGACGAAACGGTCGTTTGCGACTTCACCCCCAAATGGCACGCATCGAGCCAACGGTTGTTGGGTATCGGGCAAACGACTTGGTACCGCAACAATCGCGGTTTGCACCCGGCGCCTCGTGGAATTGCCTACGCGTCGCTCGACCCTAAATCGAACGAATGGACCGATTGGGCAACCGTCGATTTGCCTGCGGAACCAAAGTTTCAAAACGCGGGAGCCGGCAGCGTTCAACGAGTTGATTTACCCGGCGGCGATGTGCTGCTGCCGATCTACTTTAAAGTCGCCAGCGACAAACAATATTCCGTCACCGTCGTTCGTTGTCGTTACGATGGTCACACGTTGGAGTATATCGAACACGGCAATGAAATGACCGTGCCGGTCCAACGTGGGCTGGTCGAACCATCGCTGACTCTCTTTGGCGGTCGCTATTATTTAACGATCCGCAATGATGAACACGGTTACGTCGCGGTCAGCAAAGACGGGCTGAACTTCGATACGCCACGCCGCTGGACCTTTGACGACGGCAGTGATCTGGGCAACTACAACACCCAACAGCACTGGGTCACCCACAGCGACGGTTTGTTTCTCGTCTACACGCGGCGGGGTGCCAACAATGATCATGTGTTTCGCCACCGCGCCCCGTTGTGGATCGCTCGCGTCGATCCCGAGCAATTACATGTGATCCGCGAAACGGAACAGATCTTGGTTCCTGAGAGCGGTGCTCGGCTTGGGAATTTCGGCGTCACCGAGGTCTCGCCAACCGAGACTTGGGTGACCGTGGCGGAATGGATGCAACCGAAGGGAGTCGAGAAACATGGCAGCGACAACCGTGTGTTTGTAGCAAAACTGAAATGGAATCGCCCCAACCACGCGTTTAATGTTCAACCCAATTCGGGTGAGGGGACAGCTTGGAACACGATCAAACCCTACTTTTCGCCACCCCAATCCCTCGAGTCTGAAATGGGCTCATTCCGATCACCACTGCGGTTTAACGATGGTTCGCCTGTCGAGACGAAGCAGGATTGGACGCGGAGACGCGCCGAGATTCTCGCCCAGTGGGAAGCACACCTTGGCCAGTGGCCGCCGCTGATCACGGAGCCTGAACTGGAGTTCCTGGGGTCGCAGCGCCGCGAAAATTTCACACAACATCACGTTCGCTTTCAGTGGACCCCGAGCGAAAAGACAACCGGTTATCTGTTGGTTCCCGAAGGCGAAGGCCCGCACCCCGCCGTCGTCACTGTTTATTATGAACCGGAGACGGCGATTGGAGAGGGAACAGCCAACCGAGACTTCGCGTTACAACTCGCTCGCCGCGGCTTCGTCGTGCTGTCGATCGGCACGACCGAGGCGACGAAAGCGAAAACTTATGGGATTTATTATCCCAGCATTGAAGATGCCAAAGTCCAACCCTTGTCCATGCTCGGATATGTGGCTGCCAACGCTTGGTACGTGCTGGCCAGTCGACCGGAAGTCGACTCCGAGCGAATCGGAATCGTCGGGCACTCATTCGGTGGCAAATGGTCGTTGTTTGCCTCGTGTCTGTTCGACAAGTTTGCCTGCGCCGCTTGGTCCGATCCTGGCATCGTATTCGACGAGGCACGCAACAGCGTCAATTACTGGGAACCGTGGTACCTCGGTTATCATCCCAAACCATGGCGCAAGCGTGGTTTGATTACCGAGGAAAATCCCGCGTTTGGTTTGTATCCCAAGCTCACCGCCGAAGGCCGAGATCTGCACGAACTGCACGCCTTGATGGCACCGCGTCCGTTCTTGGTCTCCGCTGGCTCGGAGGACCCATCGTCGCGTTGGATCGCGCTCAATCACACCATCGCCGTGAACCGCTTGCTCGGCTACTCCGATCGAGTCGCGATGACGAACCGGCCTGACCACTCGCCGAACGACTCCTCTAACGAAGTGATCTATTCGTTCTTTCAGCACTTTTTGCAAGAGGCTCCCCAAGCGGCATCTCGTTGAGGTCGTCGTCGGATTTGAAATCGCCCCGCGGTTCACACCGCCGTGTTCAATAAACACGGCGGTCGCGGGGCATTTTGCCCAACATCACTACAAACGAGCACGTGACGACACGCGACGGAGCGACGTCCCTCGGCTTTACTTCACGTCGTGCGTTGCCAAAGTGAGTCGGCCAGACGCGGCAATTCACTGGCGGCCGAGCGGGTAAAGGGAGGCAAATTAACGATTCGCGGCACCGTGATCGCCGCGTATTCGCCCGCTTGATAGGCCCGCGGATCCGTCAAATAACCAATCAAATCGTCCGTGTATCCGACGACGATTGTTTTCTCAAATGGTGAATCGCGACGAATTTGCAAACCGTAGTAACTGTAGAGTTCGCTCGAATGAAACAGCATCCCGAGCTCTCCAAGTCGTAATGCGGAAACCGGTGTTGCGTGGCTCTTTTTCTCTAGGCTCCACTTCTCCGCCGCTTCAAACCACGACTTTGCAAACCGCGCATCGACCCATTCGCCGCCGGTACACTGTTCGGGGTTCTCTCGATACTGCTGCAACTGCTGTTTCAGCAACTCGATATCGAGCGGCACCTCAAATTGCTCCGTGACCGTCCGCAATTCCGGTACCGCAACCCGTTGGCAAGCCGCGATCGCTTGGTCGATCCCCTTGGTGATCGCTGCGGCGGTGGGTTCCGCCTTGCCAATCCAAATCTTGCCATCGCCTGGATTCACATCACCGGCATGACCTTGCAAGTAACCTGGCGTGACCCCGTGCTTCTCGCGCACCGCCTTGGCAACCAACCCCACCCAGTCGGGTCCCGCTTCGCCGTCGCCGTAACAAACCGGATGGCAGGAAAAGTGGTACCACAACACGTCGGGTTTGTTGGCACGCTCAAAACGCAACACGTGCAGCGTGGTATCGAGCCAGCGCTGCGTGTCGCTTGACTCTGCCGTGAATTCTTTATCGGTTTTCCATGTCGAACTGGTGCGATTGAAATTCCCCCCTTCGACCTGACTCTCGCCAACATACAGCGCTGCCGATGAAAGGTCTTCCTTTGCCAGACGAACCGCCGTGACAACCTTCTCAAGTGTCTCCCTTTGATAGTCTTCGGGAATCGCTCCCCATTGACGCAGAAAGAAAAACGCAGGCATGGAATGGGTGTGCGTGGCGCAAACGCGGACATTCGAACTTGGAATCCCCGTTTGTTCCGCCACTCGCTGTTGCACTTGTTTCGCAAAGCTAGCCGATACACCTGCGATATCCAATGAAACCAAGGCAACCCATTGATCCTTGACCCGCAGCACCAACGCCCGCGCGGCGGTTGGCTGGCGAATGCCGGTGATCACACGCTCTTGACCCACCGGCTTATGAAATCCAGCGAGTTCGATCCCCAATGGCGGTGTCGTGTCGACCTCGGCATGTCCCATCGCAAACGCATCCGCCGTCGTCTCGGCAAACAGATTGCCCGAGGACAACACCGCTCCCGCCGACATCGCACCGGCACCAATAAACTGGCGACGATTGGGAGTGAACGTGGACCGAAGGGGTTCGTTAATACTCATAACTCACTCAACTACACGGGGAATGGGACGGGGTAAAAAAGTACTGCGGTGCCGTCTCCGTCGCAAGCCGCGGCTGGCTGTTGGAAAAACGCATGACACACCATCACATCGTGATCGTGAGCTTCACCAGTGTAGCCAACCTCGCCCCCGGTTGCGTGCACGCTCGACATTTTCTCTCCACGTGGCTCGTTGCACCCGCAGTCGTCCTGAAACCCAGTCGTCCTGAAACACAACTGTCCGGTACACCACATACGCTCGTTAGGAACAGGACTCGAGTTCGTTGTCTCCGCCGAGCAGAAGCGTGACGGCGTGTGCCCGTAGGACGCGCCGAGCCCCAGTGACACGAACTAAGTTTTCCGCTGCGATTCGGCGCACTGCGAATCGAAGATCCGGCCGTAGGTTACGCCCGATTCGTTCGCTAACCTCCATCGATGCAAATCAGGAATGGGCCGGAACATCCCCATCGCGGATTCAGCAGCGCATTACATCGTGACGAATTCGGTGGTTCCGATTTCACTTGCAAGCCTAAGCCGAGAGGCAGGATTCTTTCGGCACATTAGCCGTTTTGGCGTTAGCGGCCGTTCCCACGTTCAACCGGGGGCTAACGTCCAAGCGGCTAATGGGATTTCGCCCAATCATTCCTGCCTAACTGCTTAGCGCGTGTTTGTTGGTTTCGTATTGGCTGAACCCTTCACGGATCAAATAAATTTTGGTGGTCTCCAAAGCGAGCTTTTGGCGAGTCGGCTGTGGCACAACGTATTTTCCCCTGAACGTAGGCGGATTCGATAGAATTAAATTGGATACTCTCAGCGAAGGTTTCTCAATCGAACCATCGGAGTCAGGAAATGGCGACTTTCATTACCACGATCAAGTTCACCCCGCAGGGAATCAAGGCCATCAAGGAAACGACCCAACGTGCGGCCTCCCTAAAATCGGCGGCCAAGAAGATGGGCGTGAGCGTCAAGCACATCTTCTGGACGCTAGGGGATCACGATGGAACGTTGATCTTTGAAGCACCCGATGACGAAACGGCGGCCGCATTGATGATGCACTTGGGCGCAGCCGGCAATGTTCACACGGCGACCGAACGAGCCTTCACGGCGGCCGAGATGGACACCGTGCTGGCGAAGGTGCATGGGGGCTAAAGACGAGGGGCCAAGCGTGCGCACTCGATGCGCCGGTCCATGGATGGTTGTTAGCGATCGGTGATTCCGCTCGCCATGGGTGAATCGGCTGCTGGATCGTTCCGGATGCGCCGCGTTGGGTGTCTTCGTTCCCAGACTCCTACGCACGTCATCCGATCCACGTTGCCTCGACGACCCGCACCGAATCGAATTGATACAGATGCTCGGCGCGACCGCGAAACCGTTCCAGTCACTTCCCCGCTTGCGGATGACGCGACCTCCTACCGCAAACGACCCTAAACATCATGACTCGCCCGCTTCCCAATCCGAATTCGCGCTCCGGCGGCTACTTCCATAAACAGCGAGCGCCGTTGTGCTTGTTACTGTACGCGTTAGGCATGACGTTCCTGCTGCTGAGTTGGTTCTTACGCAATCAGGCCGGCATCGAGTGGATATTTCTCGTGGTGGGTGGGTTGGTCTTGGTGGTCGCCGCTTCCTTCCACCATCTAGTTGTGCAAGACGAAGGAGAGCGGATCTCGATCCACTTTGGTCCCATCCCGCTGTTTCGGCGGGATGTCCGATACGAAGACATTCGGAATGTCGAAGTGGGGCGGACGACGTTCCTCGACGGTTGGGGCATTCACGTGAACTTGCCGGGGACCTGGGTTTGGAACCTATGGGGCCGTGATTGTGTGGTATTGCGACTGCGGAAAGGAGTCTTGAAAATTGGCACGGACGATCCACAATCGCTCGCGGATTTCTTAAATGACCGACGGCGCCCCCACCCCGATGCCGATCGCAAGCGAGAGTTGGCTGAGAAGGTTTGACGGTCGTTTTTGTTCAAACCGCTCCGCGGCTTCCCCCCGCGGCCCTAAGCACCTCGGCAGAAGTCTTTCGGCATAACTCTTCAAAGCGGCGAAGCTGCAAAACGTAGCCTAGGCTTCCAGCTCGATGTAGTCCCCAGGCTGGAAGCCTAGGCTGCGTTAAGCCCAATGAGTTGTGCGCAGGTGCTTAGCCGATTACAGCGCGCATCAAACCGACGGCGGAGCGGCCGCAAATCGTCACATGACATCATCGCCCACGTTGCTTTCATTCGCGTCTTGGTCGATGCATTGTTTTATGCGTTGCCCTAAGCATTGCCCAACGCTTAGTGACGTACATAGCAATTCGTTTTCCGGTTGCCATGGGTGATCGAACATGTGCGATTGAGTGTGTCCCCCCGTGCACGTTTTCAGCATTCCAATGGTGGAGCCGCTTCACGGAATCGTCCCGCCGAAGTATTCAGGAGGGGATGTCTTCGAAAAGTTAGCCGAGCCGAGACAACGGATACATCATCCGCGAATCTCGAGCACCGCCGCGGATCCTACGAAGCGTGGCAGCTCCATCCGGCTCCGTCGCGAGTGAGATATCAAGTGTATTTTGGATTTGCGTTAGGCCGACCAACGGGAGTCGTTTGCGGGTCCCACCGCGACGTCATTATGCGCCGATGCAGAGTTCTCGTTCCCTGCACCGACCACTCCTCTGACCCACCGTTTGTTTCCCCCACAAGCGATCACCATTGGCACGCATCTTGCATTTATTCTCGTTATCGGTGGCGGGCATGCCACTTTGACCGGACGAAACAAATTTGCGACACATTGCATTCTTTTGAAGGAGGCTATGACCATGTTGAGAACAAATTGGCAACCGTTAGCGGAAGTGAATCGGCTTCGTAACGAGATGGATCGTCTATTTGGCCAGTACGCTGATGGCGGCGGAACCGAAATGGGCCGGATGGGAACGTTCCCGCCCTTGAACGTCTGGGAGGACGACAACCACTTGTTCGTTGAAGCGGAGCTGCCCGGTTTCGATATGGATCAATTGGAGATCTATGTCACCGGCGGAAACCAGCTTTCGATCTCCGGTGAACGCGTCCAACCTGAGCCTGCCGAAGGAGCATGGCATCGGAAAGAGCGTGGCTTCGGCAAATTCCGCCGCTCGTTGGAATTGCCCAGCGACGTCGATAGCGATAGCGTCTCGGCAACCTTCATCAATGGCGTGCTGACGTTGACGATGCCCAAAAGCGAAGCGGCTAAGCCCCGACGCA
Source organism: Novipirellula galeiformis (assembly GCF_007860095.1). Classification (NCBI taxonomy): domain Bacteria; kingdom Pseudomonadati; phylum Planctomycetota; class Planctomycetia; order Pirellulales; family Pirellulaceae; genus Novipirellula; species Novipirellula galeiformis. Next base: position 121,919 of record NZ_SJPT01000013.1, read on the forward strand.
TTGAGGTGAAAGCAAACTGAGCCGAACGCTCCGTTTGATAGTTGACATCGGACATTCGCGGGGGCTAGGCGACGGACCTTGCCCTTGCAATGCCCTTAACTTTTGCCAGCAATGAACACATTTTTGGAGGAGAAACAATGACCACGACCATTACCAATGCTGAAAAGAAATCAGGCGAAGTCGCCAGCCCCGAGCAGACGTACCAATCGAGCTATGTCCCGCGATTCGATATTTGGGAAGGCGAAAACGAATTGCTGCTCTATGGCGATTTGCCCGGCGTCTCTGTGGATGACTTGGATATCCGATTCGAGAATCGCGAGTTGACGATCCGAGGAAAGGTAGCCTCGCGACACGAGGGCAACTTTGTGTTGGGTGAATATGGAATTGGTGATTTCCATCGCAGCTTTACCGTCGGGGAAGCGATCGACGCCGAGAAAATTTCGGCAGAAATGAAGCAAGGCGTACTGACCCTGCATCTGCCAAAATCGGAAAAGGTCAAACCTCGCAAGATCGAAGTCAAAACCACTTGAGTCGGTTAACACGATCCTCTGACTCAGTCGCGTCCATCGGATGACCCTTCGGCGACGATCCATTCGCCTTCCTCGGCATGGATCGTTCGCCTTTGCGAGGGGGTGTCATGTCGCGAACATGCCCCCTTCGATTCCCTATGAAGACTACCTGGAAACTGAGGGAGTAGAACGATGTTTAACAAACTAACGCACTGGAAACAAAAAAGCGGCGATCTCAAAGCCCGTCACGAAGATCACCCCCTGTCTCGGCTGCGTCACGATTTCGATGATCTGATGCACCGCTTTTTGGAGGACGACAGCGACCTAACCTTAAACTGGGGAGGATCGCGAATGCTCGGTTCACGAATCGAGATGGATGACAACCAGGACGAATACGTCTTGCGAGCTGAATTGCCAGGGTTTGAATCGGGTGATTTTGATGTCCATATCAGCGGCAATGTGTTGACGATGCGGGCGAAGCACAGCGAGCAGAAAAAAGAGGGGAACGGAGGCTACCATCGATTTGAAAGTTTTCATGAAACCTTTACGCTGCCTCAAGGCGTGATGACGGAACAAATTGACGCTCGCTATCACAGTGGCGTTCTTGAAATCCATCTGCCCAAAAGCGAAGAGTGCCAAGCAAAGCGGATCGACGTGAAGGCCGAGTGAGCTCGAAAGCGGAATGGAGTTGAGGTTAGCGGTAGCCACGCCTCTCAAGCGATGATCTTGAGCGGGATCCAAACCGTAGCTGCGTTCGCCAGAACGCGGTCCACCGTCGGGCGAAACCCCCGACATCAAAATCAAAAATGACGCGGGATCCAAACCGTAGCTGCGTTCGCAAGAACGCGGTCCACCGTTAGGCAACACTCCCGACATCAAAATCAAAAATGACGCGGGATTCAACCCGTAGCTGCGTTCGCCAGAACGCGGTCCACCCTCGGGCGACACTCCCGACATCAAAATCAAAAATGACGCGGGATTCAAACCGTAGCTGCGTTCGCCAGAACGCGGTCCACCGCTAGGCGAAACTCCCTACATCAAAATCAAAAA